>JAICJW010000212.1 GCA_025928215.1 Chloroflexia bacterium
AACTGGGGCGGCCCGCTCCCACAGCCCGGCGACACCGTTGATCCGCTTTTCCCCGTCACGGTGGACCCGAAAACGGGCGCGTCCGCCGCCGGGTCGCTCTCCGTCTACGATGTCGCGGCGGGGACGATGCGGCCGGAGATTCCCGTCGGGCTGCATCCGACGGCGATGGTCTTCAGTAAGGAGTCCACGCGGCTCTACGTTGCCAACGCGAATGAGGACACGATCTCCGTCCTCGATCTAACAGCGGCGGGCGGCACGAACGCGGAGATCGAGCGCATCTCCGTCCGTCCGAACGGCCTGCCCTTCGGCTCGATGCCGAATGGCCTCGCCCTCAGCCTGGACCTGACGACGCTCTACGTCGCCAATGGCGGCAACAACGCGGTCGCCGTCATCCGCCTCGACAGCCGCGCTCGCCCGCCGGGAACCTACAGCGGCCCGAACGCCGACGCCCCCGCCACCAGCGGCGTGATCGGCTTCATCCCCACGGAGTGGTATCCGGTCGCGGTGACGGTGAGCAGGGACGGGACGAAACTGGCCGTTGCGAATAACAAGGGCGAAGGCTCGGTCGGCACGCCGCAACGGACTATCCCGAACGGCGGCAAGAGCGTTTTCATCCTGACGGGGAGTGTCACCTTCGTGGATGTCCCGAACGCGGAGCAACTCGCCGCCGACACCGCGCGCTTCAACGAGAACAACCCCTACACCGCCGCGCTCGCCGATGCGCTGCAACCACCCCGCGCTGACGCCGTGCCGGTGCCCGTGCCCGCCCGTATCGGCGAGCCATCCGTCTTCAAACACGTCCTCTACATCATCAAGGAGAACCGGACGTACGATCAGGTGCTCGGCGATATGGGCAAGGGGAATAGCGCGCCGAACCTGGCGCAATTCCCGCGCAACGTATCGCCGAATCACCACGCGCTCGCCGATCGCTTCGGCGTGCTGGACAACTACTACGCCAGCTCGGTGAACAGCGCGGACGGCCACCAATGGACGGATGAGGCGGTGGCGAACGTCTTCGCCGAGCGCGTCTACGGCTTCTACCCGACGAACAGCGCGCTCCCCGGCACCATCCCCTACGGCAACAGCTCGCTCGATCTGCCGCCCGATTCGCTCTGGAGCAACGCGCTCAATCACGGCGTCTCGCTACGCAACTACGGCGAGGATGGCGTCAACACCGTGACGCGGGACGGTCAGGAGGTGCAGCGGCTCGATTGGGGCGCGCTGTATCGGGATTGGCGCGACAAGACCGGCCTCTTCTCCTATACCGCGAACGCCATCACGCCGCCGCTCCTCAGCACGGAGGATCACGCCTACCCCGCCTTCGAGACGGCGATCCCCGATCAAATCCGCGCGGATGAGTGGCAGCGGGAATTCAGCGGCTACGTCGAGATGGGCGATCTGCCGCAGTTGAGCGTCCTCTGGCTGCCCAACGACCACACATCAGGGACGAAATCGCTCGCCCCAACACCGGAGGCGCAGGTCGCGGACAATGACCTCGCATTGGGCCGGATCATTGACACGCTCAGCCACTCGCCCTACTGGCAAGACACGGCGGTCTTCGTCACCGAGGACGACGCGCAGGACGGCGTGGACCATGTGGATGGCCACCGGACGGTCGGCATGGCGATCAGCGCCTACGGCACGCAGGGGATCGTGGAGAGCACGCTCTATAACCAGACGAGCATGGTGCGCACCATCGAGCAGATTCTCGGCCTGCCGCCGATGAACCAATTCGACCTCACCGCGCCCCTGATGACCACGCTCTTCACGGGCACGCCCGACTTCACGCCGTACACGGTCATCCCGAATCAAATCCCGCTCGACAGACTGAACGGGCAGGCTAGCGCACAAACCGGCCAAGCGCATCAGGACGCGATGACCTCGGACACACTCAACTTCAGCGTGCCGGACGCGACCGATCCCGCGATTCTCAACCCGATCATCTGGCGCGCGACGATGGGCGACCGCCCCTACCCGCATTTCGCATGGGAGCAGAACACACCAACCAACCACATTGATGATGACTGAATCAGTGTGAAGGCGAGAAAAGTATCGTGGTGGCGGGCTTCAGCCTGCCACCACTGGAGAAACGTGCTATGATGCATTCCTCGTTCTGCCCCCATTGCAAGGAGACACATCCATGCCAGCCCAACCCATTCAGCGGCCCGTTCATCTCGTTGGCAGTGTCCCGCTCGCGGATGAGGAGGCGGTCTTCCGCATGGCGAGCGCCATCCTCGGCGATCATCTCCGGCGCATCCCCGATGGTGAGACGGGCGTGCGGACGAACTGGATCGGCTGGCAGACTGCCGTTTTCGCGCGCAACCCATCGCTGGAACCCGTTTCGGACACCGGAAAAGCGTACGGCCAACTGGTGCAATACCGCCTCCGCCCTGGCGTCGCTGAAAGCGACATCGCCTTCGATAATTTGGGCTACGCCGATGCCGCCATCGCGTCGTACCAGACCTTCGCACGGCTGAAGAAGGCCGGGGCGATCCCCGCCACGACCCGCTTCCTCGTCTGCCTGCCGACGCCGCTTGCCCCAACGACCGCGTTCATCGAGCGCGCATCGCAGACAGTGGTCGAGCCACCGTACGAGGCACAGATGCTTGCGGAAGTGGATCGCATCTGCGCGGCGATCCCGCACGACCAGCTGGCGATCCAGTGGGATACCGCCGTCGAGTTTGCGATTCTAGAAAGCGTTGGCTGGCAATCCCACCTCGACGATGTGCGCGCCGGTATCATTGACCGGCTCGTACGGATCGGCGAGCAGGTGCCTGCGGATGTGGAGTTGGGCTATCACCTCTGTTATGGCGACGCGGGTCACCAGCATTTCGTGCAGCCAAAAGACGCGACGCTTCTCGTCACCGTTGCGAACGACATTTCCGCGCGCCTCACCCGGCCGATCAACTGGATTCACATGCCGGTGCCGCGCGAGCGCGACGATGAGGCGTTCTTCGCGCCGCTCCGCGATCTTCGCCTGCACCCGGAAACCGAACTCTACCTCGGCCTCGTCCATTACACGGACGGCGTGGAGGGCGCGCGCAAGCGGATCGAAACAGCGCAACGATTCGCACCGGCCTTCGGTGTCGCCACGGAGTGCGGCTTCGGTCGCCGCCCGCCGGAAACGGTCGAACCTCTCATGGAAATCCATCGCGATGTAGTACGTGATGAGAGCCTATAAAATGATGGTGTAGTTACGATCAGTGGGCCGCGTGCCCGATCTCCAAGTACCGTATCGGCCGCCTGCGTGACGGCCTCGTCCATCCACGCGTTGATATTCTTACCCGCCTGCGCCGCCGCGAGCGCGATCTTGCGGTGGCTGCTCTTCATACATCCCGCGTATGCTAGAGCGGCGCATGCCGTTTCAGGTCGAGGTAGGTGTCAATCAGCGCCCCGCTGAGGCGGTCGGCGGGAACATCGAGGGTTTCGATGCCCCGACCGGCAATGGTGGCGAGGAGCAGGGCGCGCTCGCGCCCGAGCCGTTCCGCCGCGACACGTGTGTAGATCGCGCCAGGGTCGGAGGGCGGCTGGTGGGCGAGGGCATCCAGTTCGGGGTCACGCAGTGTGACGACGATCACGCGATGATGCGCCGCAACGGAAGCGAGCGTCGGAACGAGGGCGCGCGGCGTGTACGAATCGGTGATGTCGGTGAGCAGGATAACGAGCGAGCGTTGCGGGCGGCGCGCGGCGAGGGCGGTGAAAGCTTCCCGGTAATCGGTCGCGGTCGGCTGCGCGCGAATGGCATAGAGCGATTCGAGCAACACGCCCTCCTGTCGCGGCCCGGACGCGGGCGGCACATATGCCTCCAGACGATCCGCGAAGGCCATGAGGCCGATGCGATCTCCCTGCCGCGCGCCGATATGCGCGACGAGCAGCGCGGCGTTGACCGCGACATCGAGTTTCGTCAGATCGCCAACGGGCGCGCCCATCAACCGGCCCGCGTCGAGCAGGAGGATGACAGTCCATGCCCGTTCCGCCTCGAAGGTGCGGGCAATCGGCTTACCCCACCGGGCGGTCGCTTTCCAGTCTATGCGGCGGTATTCGTCGTCCGGCGTATACTCGCGCAGCCGCTCGAACTCACTCCCCTCGCCGGGGCGGCGCGTGCGGCGCAGCCCCGGCGAGGGGAGGAAGCGGCGCGCGGCGAAGTCGTGCGTGCGGATGGCACGAATATTCGGATAGACGCGAATCGGATCGTCGAGCGATAGAGCGCGCTGCCGTACGACGAGATTGCGGACGCCGGGGATGCGGAGCGTGACCGGCCCGAAGGCATAGTGCCCGCGCGCAGTGGGGCGAAGGGTGTAGGCAATTTCGTCCGGCTCGCCGGCGGGCGGCAGGATCGCCGTAAAAAACGGGCCGGGCGCGATCACACAGGTAGGCGGTGGCTCCTCCCGCACCCGCACGACGAGCGGCACCGCCCGCCCGTGCGCGATGCCGACCGTGAGCGTGACCGGATTCTCCGTCCCGACCGAAAGGCGCGGCTCATGCTCCCGCGCCACGGCGATTGCGTCCGCAGGCGGCACGCTCCGGCTATCCAGCACGATGAGCGCGACGATGCCGACAAAAAGCGCCAGCGCCACCCAGACGAGCGCCCCGATCCAGAGCGCGAAAAAGAGCGGCAACGCCACCACCGCCAGCAACCCAACCCCTCGCCGCGTCAGCATAGTGTTTGGGACTTCAACCACGAAGACACGAAGAACATGAAGGAGAGAAGAGTCAAAGAATCGGGATGATTCGATAACCATCCCAATCCCGAGGAAAGGAGTTTTTCTTTCTTTTCCTTCATGTTCTTCGTGTCTTCGTGGTTCAACTTTTGCCGTTGCGAAAGCGGCGTTGCCAGCGTTGTTTGCGGATGCGGAGCAGGCCCTTGATGTCTTCGAGGGCGGTCTTGCGGATATTGACGCGGCTGTCGAGGTCCTCCACCCAGACGACGGGGACTTCGTAGATGCGCAGGCCGCGCTCCTCCGCCAGAAGCAGGAGTTCCGTATCGAAGAACCATTCCTGGTTCTTGACCAGCGGCAGGAGCACTTGCGCGTCGGTGCGGCGGATCGCCTTGAAGCCGCATTGCGCGTCCGAGAAACGGTTGCGGCAGAGCACCTTAATCATCAGGTTGTAGCAGCGCGAGATAATCTCCCGCTTCCATTGCCGCGTCACCATCGCACCGCGCAGGAGGCGCGAGCCGATGGCGAGATCGCTATGCCCGGTGATGATCGGCGCGACGAGCGGCAGGAAGGATTCGAGGTTAGTGGAAAGGTCCACATCCATGTACGAGACGACATCCGCGTTGCTGGCAAGCCATGCCGTGCGCAGGGCGCGCCCCCGCCCCTTTTGATCGAGGTGCAGAGCGTGAACGCCGTCGCACTCCGCCGCCAGTTGCTCGGCGAGCCTCCACGTCCCATCTGTTGAGGCATTGTCCGCGACGGTGATCTGCCACTGATAGGGGAAATAGCGAACGAGATAGGAACGGAGCGTTTCGACGCTCTGGCGGAGGACGTGTTCCTCATTGTAAACGGGAATAACGATCTCCACCCGTACCTGTGACGCGTCGCGCACGTCCGATGCCATGCATCCCTCCGGTAATCTACGATCATCTCGCGTCGGTCGCGCCATCGGCAGGGCGGGCGCGGTGCGTACGATCTCCCCGTTGCGGGCGACCGCGTCAGGGAGGGTGAGTATACGCGCATTTTCCTTGTCAGAGCATAGCATACGCACATGCGATACACTACCGGCATGCAGACGGATGAACCGACACCGACCAATCCGAAACTCGCTCCCTTCGCACTCCATGTGAGCAGGCGCGATCAAATACTCGGCGTGTTCGCCGTCGCGCTCTCCGTGCTGGCCGTTTTTGGGCGGGCAGTCGGCATCCCGGATGTGCTCGTCTTCGTGATCGGCGGCGGCGCGCTCGCCATTCTCGCCTACGGGATCGGCGTCGCGACGGACGAACTCGGCGCGACCGCCGGGCCACGCGTCTCGGGCGTGCTGAACGCGACCTTCGGGAACATCGCGGAACTGGTGATCGCGGGTTTCGCGCTCCGGGCGGGGCTGCTGGAGATCGTGCGCGCCTCGATCGCGGGGAGCGTGCTCGGCAACACGCTCCTCGTCCTCGGCCTCTGCATGTTCGTCGGCGGCTGGCGGCACGGCGTGCAACGCTTCTCGCGCGTCGCGGCCTCAATGAATGGCACACTCCTCCTGCTCGCCGCGACGGGCCTGATCGCCCCCGCGCTCCTGCTGACGACGGGCGTGGCAATTGACGGCAACAAGGAGGAGCATCTCTCCGTCGTCGTCGCGATCGTGCTGCTCGTCGTCTATCTCGCCAGCCTCCGCTTCTATTTGACGACGCCGGAAGCGGGTGGGGAGGAACGCGCCTCCGAACCGGCGCACTGGGGCTGGGGCAGCGCGGCAGTCATTCTCGCCATCCTCGCGCTCGTCACCGCGCCGGTGGCGGATGCCTTCGTGGCGGTGCTGGAACCGACGGCGCAGGCGCTCGGCCTGCCGGAACTCTTCCTCGGCCTCGTCATCGTCCCGCTCGTCGGCAATATCCCGGAAAATCTCGTCGGCCTGACCGTCGCGTGGCGCGGGGATATGGATTTCGCGATGGTGATCGCCCTCGGCTCATCGTTGCAGGTGGCGCTGATGGTCGGGCCGGTGCTCGCACTCCTCTCGCCGCTGCTCGGCCACCGCCTGACGCTCGTCTTCGCGCCGGTGGAGATCGTCGCCATCGCGGCGGGCGCGCTCGTCACCGCTATCGTCTCCGTGGACGGCGAAAGTACGTGGATCGAGGGGTTGGCCCTCGTCGCTGTCTACATCATCTTCGCCGCCGCGATCTACGTCTGGCCCGTCGGCGCGATCTAGATGCTGCCATTCATTTATGGCTATTACACCTACATATTTGTGCGTCTTGACAATTAGGAACAAATGTCCTACCCTGACGATAGATCAGAGTCTCTCAGGGAGCGGCACTCGTTCTAAGCGGAGTATGAAATGAGTTACGGTGAGATCGGTCCCTGGTCAGAGATCAAACTGGACATTATCAAGGAGTATGCGAAAGCATATTCGACAATTCTGAGCGCACAGCATGGTCTTACGCATATATACATTGATGCTTTCGCTGGTGCTGGTGTGCATATTTCCAGAACAACGGGCGATTTCGTCTTGGGTAGTCCATTGAATGCTCTGCTAGTGGATCCTCCTTTCGCCGAATATCACCTAATTGACATTGAGCGTAATAAAGCCGACTCGCTTCGACAGGTAATTGGAGATCGACCGGACGTTTTCGTTTATGAGGGCGATTGCAATACTATCCTGTTGAAAGACGTGCTTCCGAGAGCGAAATACGAGGATTATCGGCGTGCGCTCTGTTTACTCGATCCCTATGGATTGCATCTCAATTGGGATGTGATACAGGCGGCAGGCAGTATGAAGAGCGTGGACATCTTCTTGAACTTTCCCACTGCCGATATGAATAGGAACGTATTGAGAAGAAATCCCGATCTCATAGATGAGAGACAGGCATCGCGGATGACGGCCTTTTGGGGTGACAGGACATGGTATCAAGCAGCATATACCAAGGGACTAAATTTGTTTGGTTGGGATGAGAAGTTGACTAATGAGGAAGTAGCTAAAGCGTTCCGAGCGAGGTTGAAGAATGTCGCTGGCTTCGACCATGTACCGGACCCTATTCCTATGCGGAACAGTATGGGTGCTGTCTTGTATTATCTGTTCTTCGCTTCGCAGAAGCCTGTGGCTGCAAGTATCGTCAGAGACATCTTCAACAAGTATCGAGAAAGGAG
>JAICJW010000333.1 GCA_025928215.1 Chloroflexia bacterium
AATCCACGGGTGCCTTTTGCCGTCTATTACCCGCCGGACTGGACCGTGGACGAATCGGACCTCGCGGCGAAGGGGCAGGTGAAGTTCTTCTCTCCGACCCGCAACCCTTCCCTCTGGATTCATGTGAATACGGAACGTACGACGACCTCCATTGATACGCTGCGTGACGCACAGGCGAAAGGGTTGGCCCAATCATGCGTCCGCTCCGGCGTCGAGTTGACGCAGCAGGGGACAGTATCAAATGTAGTGTTCGACGAACTGATCGAATCCTGTGATCTGGCGGATCAGGGGCAACTGAGCGTCTTTCTGTTCGGCGTGGGCTTGAATCATGGCTTCGCGTGGGACATTACCGCATATAGCCCGCGTATGGATTTCAACCACAACACGTGCGGCTGCCCCGCCGGGAATGTCGAGGCGTTCTTCGATCCGATGTTAAACTCGGCAAATATCTACGGTGATCCGGCGGGGTAAGTCGCGCGGCGTATGGCTCGATCGAAAGTGTGTCGTAGAGACCTAGCATTTGGCTGATTATACTGCTACGGTACGTGCCGTAGACGTCACAACCCACGGCCCGAAGGCCATAACCAGGAGCGCCACCATGACGTACTATTCTCCCCCACCCATTGCGGAGTATCCGCGCGACCGCGTGCGGACCGGCGGCGCGCTGATTGTCGCCGACATCATTGCCATCATTGGCGTGGTCGTTGGCTGCGTATCGCTCTTCGTTCATGGGTGGATAAATGCGAAGGTCGCGTTTCTCCCGACCGGTCGGTCCGGCGCGCAAATCCTGCAACAGTTCGGCGTTGATGTGGATCGGGAACTCACACGGATCGCCAACCGCGAAATCAGCGGCACGATCTCACCAACGTTGTGGCAATATAACGGGCATGCGTTCCAGCTCTTTTTTGCGCTGCTTGTCCTGACGGGCATGCTGCTACTCATCGGGCTAGCCGCTCCGCGCGTGCGCATCCTCGTGCATGTGCTGGCGCTGCTGGCGAGTGCGGGGGCGGTGAGCGTCATGGTCCTCACCTTCCTTCACGTCCGGGACCAGATGGACTCATTGCCCGCGCGCGTGGCGCAGGCGGTCGTCACAAGCCCGCTTGCCAATCGGATATTCGCAGTGACGACCGGGAAACCCACCGTTGACGCGAAGCCCGGCTGGCCGCTCTATGCGGCGGTCGCCGGTGTGGCGCTCGCGCTCCTCGGCTCCCTGTTCGCGCTGCTTTTTGCCGCCACGCGCCCATCGCGGCGCTGAGGTTTTACCGCAAACTCGGCGGCGGTTGGCGCGGCGCGGTGCGGCGGCGCGGCGGGCGGCGGACGCGCGTCAGCAGGCGGCGGGCGCGCGTTGGTTGGCCTCCTCGCCGCCTGCTGGGTGCGAGGGAGAGGCGTAGGCCGAGGTCCGCGAGGAAGAGGACGAGTGCGGCAATCGCGAACCATCCCCACCACTCGTGGAAGCGCGTGACGGTGCCCGCTTTGCCACCCGCGTCTGTCGCTTCACCCGAACTGGCGAGGACTGCGCCCCCCGTCAGCGTGGCAATGTCGCCGAGGAGAGCCGCGCCGCCGGGGGCGGGAGAATACTCCGCTGAATAGGGGACGGCGAACCCCCCGTCCCGCTGGGCGCTCGTGCCGCCCGGCCGCTGCTGCGCGAGGGAAAGGCGGTATGCACCGGGCGCGGCCGCCTGCACATGGACCTCGTATCGCCCCGGCCCGACCTGCGGCAGACGGACCGGGAACGATTTGCCGTCCGGCGTGACAAGCGTACCGGTCACGGGGATGCTGTTGACGAATTGCCCATTCACATCCGTCGCGTCCACCCCGATCACCACCTGATCGCCCTCGGCATGGGTGTCCACGGTGAGGGCCGCGTTGTTCGGATCAGGGAGCGCCCAGAGGAGCGCCTGATGCCAGAACTGCCCGTATTTGGCCCAGGTCGGCCATTGTTTGGCGAAGGTCGTCCCCGTGTCCGGCATCCAGGCGACGACGCGACCGAGGCCATACTGCCACTGGGCGAGGATCGGGTCCTTCTGGCCGGATTCGAGGATGACATCCGCGTTCGGCTTCGCTTCCGTTACTTGATAGCCATCAAGGTTCGGCAGTTCCTCGGGCTTGATGTCGCCGATAATCGGGCTTGGCTTGACGACCGCCGCTTTGAAACTGCCGGTGCGGGTCGGCTGCTTGCCGGCGGATTGCGCCTCGTTCAGCGTGATCTGCGGGATTTGATCGGCCGACGCGGCGAAGTAATATTTCCCGCCGCCGATATCCGCGAGATGCTGCAAGAGTTTCGTATCCGCGTCGTTGCCGATGGCAATTGTCGTGAAGGTGATACCGAGATTGCGCATCTGGGTAATCAGCGTTTCGTAGTCGCTGCGCCCCTGCGATTCGCCGTCCGTCATCAGGACGATATGCTTGACATTCGCAGTCGAGCCGCGCATCAGGTCGAGCATCTTCGCCATGCCGGCGTAGATGTCCGTGCCGCCGTCCGCCCGGATGCCATTGATCGCCTGATGGATGAGGGCGCGGTTATCGGTGAGCGGCGTGAGGGGCACAATCGGGTCCGCCCCGTCGTTGAAGACGACGACCGCCGCTTCATCGCCCGTCTTCAGAGCGTCAACGGCGACGTTCGCCGCTGACCGGGCGAGCGCGATCTTCGGATCCTTGCTTCCTTCGCCGAAGTCCATACTGCCGGAGTGGTCAATGATAATGCCGAGGGCGACTTGATCCTGCTGGTTCCCGGGAGCATAGCCCATCTTGACGGGCAAGGCTTGTTCGAGCGGCGTATTGAAGTACCCACCGGAACCGTACGAGTTGTTGCCGCCGATCACGATCAGGCCGCGCCCGTTCGCGCGGACGGATTGCTGGATCGTCGTCATCTGGTCAACCGAGAGGTCCTTGGCATTGACATCCACGAGAGCGATCGCATCCACATCGCTGAGTGAAGAGAGGCGGGACTGAATATCCTTCGGGCTTTTGACCGTCACATTGACGCCGGTCGCCGTCAGCGCGTCCTGTACCGGCTTGGCTTCGCCCGGCACTCCCTCGATAAGCAGCACGTTCGGCTTGCCGCGCACCGTCGTCACGACGCTCAGGCGATCGTTCTCCGGGATGCGGTTCTCACCCTCGGTCACTTGCACGGTGGCGCTGATGACGTGCGTGCCGGGTGCCAGATCGGGGAGGGTGCTGACATACCCCGCGTTGCCATCCGCCGCCGCGATCGGCGCATCCTGCACATCCTGGCCGTCCACACGGATCTGGACGTTCCCCTTCCACGGGTTATTGCCGGTCAGGTTGACGCGCAGCGGCAGCGTATCGCTGCCCCAGAGCGTCTCCGGCGCGTCCACCGATGCCACGCGCACGTCCGGTGGGAAGGCGAGATCGTCCGTCTTCACAGGGGAGACGCGAACACCGTCGCTCGCTGCCGCCTCGCTCTCGGCGCGGGCATCGCCCGTATTTTCCTGCCCGTCGGAGAGCAGGAAGACTTGCCCGCCGCCGCCCCGGGCAAGCAGCGCCCGCGCGAGCCGGATGCCTGCCGCGATGTTCGTGTGATCGCGGTCCACATTCGCCTCAGTCAGTCCCCCCGCGATACGCGTGACATCGCGCGGCGTGCTGCCGGGCGGATAGACAACTGCTGCCTTGCCGCCGAAGGCGACGATGCCCGCACGCGTCCCACTGGCGAGATGATCAATCGTGTCGTTGATGAAGCGCGCCTGGCTGGCGGTGGCGGATTGCGGGATCGAGCCGGAGCGATCCACAACGAAGACGACGCTTTTGCCGGAGACGGTGTACGCTGTGACCGGCCCGGCAATCGCGACGACGACGCATCCGACCGCGAGTAGCCGGACGAACGCGGCGGGCAGCGCGATGCGACGCCCGCGGAGCGCGGTGAAGAGGATCAGGAGCGCGACGGGGATAATGAGCCAGAGGAACTCCGGGTGGCGAAGTGTCATGACGCGCGCCCTTTCGAGGACTGGGGGCGAAGGACTGAGGACTGAGCGGCGCCACGCCTTCGCGGCACTCTCAGCCCCCGGCCTTCCGTCCGGTATTTCCGGCGGCTGATCAGCAGCCACTCGGCGGCCAGCAAGATCAATACCCCGGCAAGCAGCCAGGGTGCGACGCCGACGCCGCGCCGCTCTGGCGCATCGGCGGCGCGCGCCGTATTCGCGCCCCCGGCGATGGCGGAGAGGTCAATCGGATGGCCGGGCCGCAGATCGGACTCCAATTCGTCACCGACATTGACAGTGAAGGCGTCGGTGAGCAGGTCCTTTCCTCCGCCCGTATACACGACTGTATAGGTGCCGGGGGTTTCCGTCGCGCCGAAGGGAATCGGCGTCCGATCCGTGCTGGCCGGAAAGGCGCGGCTCTTGCCGTCCGGCTGCGTGATCGTCACGCGGTCAGCCCCCTCGACGGGCGGAATGGAGACGGTATTGCCCGGTGTCACGCTGCTGGGGAGGGCCGGGGGGACGAGATATTCCGTGATATTCGCGATCAGCACCGGGAACGAAACGCGTGCGATAAAGTTTGTCGCGTCGGCCATGAGCGGCGCGGTGAGGATGACGATGCGCCGCCCATTCTGCTCGCCGCTGAGGAGAAGCGGCCCCTGATCCGTCTCGACGAGCGCGCTCGCCCACGGTGGCGACGCGACGAGCGGCAAGCGGTTGAAGCGGATGCCCGCAAAGTCCACATTCTTCAGCAGAATGTCCCGCGTGCCCGCGTCGGTCAGGCGGGGCGGTGAGACGACGCTGGAGACGCCCGTCACATTGAGGAGCGGCCCGCCTGCCTGCGGATTGACGACGAGGACCGGCGTCCGTGCCGGGAGATTCGCCAGATCAGGCACGACACCGTCGAGGACGAGGAAATTGCCGCCGAGGGAGGCGAGATCGGGCTTCTCCGCCGCGTCGTGGACTTCCAGTTTGATGTTCGGCGAGACTTTCAGCGCGCGGATAAGCGGCGTGTCCGCGCCGGGCTGCGTCGTGACGAGCACGGCGCGCGTGGCCCCCGCGCCGTGGGCGACGACTTCCGCGACATTGTCCGCCGGGAAGGCG
>JAICJW010000541.1 GCA_025928215.1 Chloroflexia bacterium
TCAGTCCTCCGTCCTCCGTCCTCCGTCCTCCGAGGGAACCTCGTTATGGAAGACAAAGAGCGGGACGCGCGCATTGATGCGGATGTCGCGTTCCTCGAAGAACTGGAAGCATTGGAAGCGGGCGAACTCGACGACGAACCGCTCGATCTCGATGTGGACGTTGCCAGCGAACCGGCCGACGAGCCGCGGGGCGACATCGCCGCGCGTCTGCGCGACCCGGCGTTGCGCTTCGGCTCGCTCCGCTTCCTCTCCGGCCTGACGCGCGGTGAATCGGGCGCGGTGCGGGAGGCATGGCCGACGTTGCCCGTCGAACGGCGGCGGCGGCTCGTGCGGGCGATGGACGATCTGGCGGAACTGACCGTCGAACTCGACTTCGCCCGCGTGCTACGGATCGCGATGCGCGACAGCGATGCCGAGGTGCGGATGCGTGCGATTGAGGCGCTCTGGGAGCATGAATCGCCCGATTTCCTCGTCGCGTTGCTCGACATACTGCACGCGGATCCGGCCGCCGAGGTACGGCAGGCGGCTGCGAAGGCGCTTGGCTTGTTTGCGGTGCGCGCCGTCGTCGGCAGCCTCGCGGAGCCGCTCACTATCCGGTTGCACGACGATTTACTGGCGACCGCGCAAAATATGCGCGAGCCGATCGAGGTGCGCCGCCCGGCGATTGAATCGCTCGGCCCCTTCAACGATGAGCCGGTCGCGGCGCTGATTACGGAACTCTACAGCCGGGGCGATCTGGATGACCGGGTGAGCGCCCTGCACGCGATGGGCCGCAGTTACAACCCGCGCTGGTTTGCGACGCTGATGGACGAGATCGAGGCGGAGGAGAGCGATGTCCGCTTCGAGGCGGCACGCGCTCTCGGCGAACTCGGCCAGGCCGAGGCAGTGCCCGACCTGATCGGCCGGTTGACGGATGAAGACCGCGCGGTGCGGCTCGCCGCCATCATCGCTCTCGGTCAGATCGGCAGCCGCAGCGCGACCAACGCCCTGCGCGAGCATCGCGCCGATGAGGAGAGCGAAGAATGGACCGACGCCATTGACGCCGCCCTCGCCGAAGCCGCCTACAGCGACCAGCCCCTTTTCCCGCTGTAGCGAATCACGATAACGCGGGGGCGGATGTGGTAGCATGGCCGCCCCGCGCGGTTTGACCGACGGCATTGTGAAAGGGTCCCGCCGCCATGCCCGAACCGGCGATTGGTTTCGATTTCGGTACCTCGAACTCGGCTATTGCCGTCCTCGGCCCCGCGGATGGCACGCCCCATCTTCTGCGTCTCGACCCCGCCCGGCCCGATGCGACCTTCATCCCCACCGCCCTCTATCTGACGCGCGATGGCGCGGCCCACATCGGCTACGACGCGATTGACGCCTTCGTGCGCGCGGAGTCGGGGCGCACGATCCGGCGCACGCGCCAGGCGTTGGGGTTGGAGGTCGAAACCGTGCTCGGCCTGCACACCGTCTGGACCGAGGCGGATGTCAACCAGCCGGGGCGCTTCTTCCAATCCCTCAAGAGTTCCCTCGCCGACCGCTCCTTTCGCGGCACGAACATCTTCGGCCATTTCTCGACGATGGAAGACCTGATCGCCACGATCATGCGCGCGATGCGCCTGCGCGCCGAGGCGGAACTGGGGCAGCCGATCCCCCGCGCGACGGTCGGGCGGCCTGTCCACTGGGCGGAGAATAACCCGGCGGGCGACGCGCAGGCGCTGGCGCGGATGGAGACGGCGCTGCAACGGGCCGGGTTCGCCGCGTGGGATTTCGTGCTCGAACCGATCGCGGCGGGGCTGCATTTCGCCGCCAGCCTCCCCGCTCCATGCATCGCCTTCGTCTTCGACTTCGGCGGCGGCACGCTCGATGTGACGGTGATGCGCGTCGGTGGCGGCGTGCGGGAGGTGCTGGCGACCGCGGGCATTCCGCTCGGCGGCAACACGCTCGATGAGGACATCATGGATGGGCGGATGCTCCGGCATTTCGGCGAAACGGTGCGCTGGGGGGCGCAGCAACTGCCGATGCCGCAGCATATCCTCGACGCTATCCGTCGCTGGTACACGATCCCCGAACTCAATGAGGCGCGCACCGTTGACTTTCTGCGCGATCTGGAACGCGAGACGACCGGCACCGCGCGGCAGCAAGTCCGCGCGCTGATCTCATTGGCGCGGGGCAATCGGGGTTGGTCGCTCTTCCGGGAGATCGAGCGGGCGAAGATTGGCCTCTCGACGCACACGCGGGAGCAAATCCGCTATGTCGAGGATGCTATCGCGATTGACGAGCCGCTGCCGCGCCGCGATTTCGAGGGACTCATCACCCGCCGCGTGCAA
>JAICJW010000521.1 GCA_025928215.1 Chloroflexia bacterium
CGAGCGTCGCGGCGATGGTCGGTCTTGAAGTGCCGATCACACCCCGGCGCGGCCAGTGGTTGCGGACGATCGCGGACGGCGGGCCGACGGTGCATCGCCCGATTCTCGAAGTGGCCTATCTGCTCGCGAAATTCGACCCGGCATACGGCGAGCAATCGCCCGATCCCTTCCTTCGTATGGGCGGCGCGCTGACGCTGATGCCGCGGCGGGATGGAAGCACATTCGTTGGCAACTCGCGCGAGTTCGCGGGCTTCGATCCGACCCCGGATCGCGCAATGACGGACGCGATTCTGGAACATGCCGCCGCCTTCATGCCGTCGCTCGCGCATGCGCCCATCGCGATGCGCGGCGCGGGCTTGCGACCCTATACCCCGGATGGCTTGCCAATTCTCGGCCCAGTGGACGGCCTGGAAGGCTTCGTGATGGCGGCGGGGCATGAGGGAGACGGCGTCGCGCTCTCCGCGATCACCGGCCAGTTGATCGCGGACTGGATTACCAACGGAGCGCGAGACGGCCTCGCACCTTTCCTCCTCTCCCGCTTCGGGTCATAAGGTTTCAGGCGACGATGCGTTCAGACGCGTGTTGCAGGTCGGTCGCGAACCGCCAGGCGTAGCGCTGGGTGCTGTCCGCCTGGGTGAGCGGGTGGGATATCGTCACGATATCAATCGCCGCTTCGATGAGATGCAACGACAAGAGCGTGACCGCCGTACCCGGCACGACCCCGTCACACCATTCACGCAGGAGCCGCCGCGAGAGTCCGGTGAGGTCCGGCACGCCGCTCGTGTTCGCCAGCGTGCCGACGAGATGGGAGAGGACACGGGTCAGGAGTGCCGAGCTGTATTCGACCTCGGCGGTTGGTGCGATTTGCGCCATTGCGCGCTCCCCTTGGCTGTTGAAACACTATTCCTTTTGACGGATGCCAATGTTGTCGAGTGCGTCATCGCATGTTTCGTGCCGAAGCGCTGGCCACGGAAATAACGGGCGCATAAGAAAGGATCAGCATATGGATGCGGGAATCGTTGTTTTGATGAGCGGAGGCACAATGGCAGGTTCGGCGCTGAACCGGTATCCCGCGAGAGCGTCCGCCCGCACCGTCGCCGCCTGCGTCGCGTCCCGCGCGTGGATATCGAAGAGCGGCGCGCCCCGCTCAACGCGCTCCCCGACGGTCGCACGGAGGACGATGCCGACGGCGGGATCAATCGTGTCGCCCTTGCGCGCCCGGCCCGCACCGAGGCGCATCGCCGCCCGGCCAATGGCGAGCGGTTCGATCTCCGCGATAAAGCCGCTTTCCGGCGCGGGAACGCTCTGCACGATTGGCGCATGAGGGAGGCGTGCGGTTTCTTCCAGCGCGCGCCGGTCGCCACCCTGCGCCCCGACAACTGCCGCGAACCGCTCGAATGCCGCGCCGGATGCGATGGCGCGCTCCGCCATCCGCGCGCCCGCCGCTTCGTCCACCGCTTTGCCGGTCATCACGAGCAGGAGCGCGGCCTCGTGCAGCGCGAGGGAGCGCAGATCGTCCGGGCCGCCGCCACGTAGCGTCTCGACGGCTTCGATCACTTCCAGCGCGTTGCCGACCGCCCGGCCGAGCGGTCGGTCCATATCGGAGATCACGGCGGCCGTTCGCTTACCCGCGTCCGTGCCGATGCGCACCATCGTCTCCGCGAGTGCCGTCGCGTCTGCCATCGTCTCCATGAACGCGCCGCGCCCGACCTTCACATCGAGGAGAATTGCGTCCGCGCCGATGGCAAGTTTCTTGGCCATGATGCTGCTGGCGATCAGCGGGATACTTGGCACGGTGCCGGTCACGTCGCGTAAGGCATAGAGGATGCCATCCGCCGGGGCAAGGTCCGCCGATTGCCCGGCGATCACGAGGTCGCATCGCCGCAACACGTCCGTGAAGGTGGCGACCGTCAGTTCCGGGTTGAAGCCGGGGATACTCTCCAGTTTGTCCACCGTGCCACCGGTGTGGCCGAGGCCGCGCCCGCTCATCTTGGCGACGGGCACGCCGCATGCCGCGACGATCGGCGCGACGACGAGCGTCGCCTTATCCCCAACACCACCCGTGGAATGCTTGTCCGCGATCGGGTGACCGATTGAGGAGAGATCGAGTGTAGCGCCGGAACGAGCCATCGCGATTGTGAGCGTCGTCAGGTCGTCCGGCGTGAGGCCGCGCCACAGCACCGCCATCAACCACGCCGCCGTTTGATAATCGGGAATCGTACCCTGCGTGATCCCGGCAACGAGCGCCCGAACCGCCTCCGCCCCGAGCGGTTCCCCCCGCCGCGTACGCTCAATCGTCCGCACCATACTGAACTCCACCATCGCGCGCCCTCCAAGGATCGGGAGAAAACGATTGACCCACAGAGACGTTGCACCTCCGCGGTTCATGTGGTTTCGACCAGTATAGCGGGAATGTGCAGGCGCGCCGTGTGCTGCTATACTTCGTGACATCCTAGTGGTCAGGGGTTCTACATGTTCAATCGTCGGGGTTGAGGAA
>JAICJW010000494.1 GCA_025928215.1 Chloroflexia bacterium
CGGCACCGATGCCCTTGGTCGCGATCTCTTCAGCCGTGTTCTGTACGGGGCACGGGTCTCGTATCTGTCGGCGGTGCTCGCGACGCTCGTTGGCTGCGCTCTTGGTTCGGTGGTGGGGCTGGCCGCTGGATTTGTCGGTGGGGCGATTGATAACGTGCTGATGCGCGTCATTGATGCGTTATCCGCCTTTCCCGCGCTGGTCCTCGCGATCGCGATCGTGGCGACCCTGGGCGCCGGCACCGCGCAAACCATCGCGGCGATTGCCATCGTCGCCATCCCGCGCTATGCGCGGGTGATGCGGGCGCAGACATTGAGCCAGCGCAACCGCGATTTCGTCCTCGCCGCGCGGATAGTCGGCGCGCACCCCCTGCGCATCGCTGGCCGCCATATCTTGCCCAACACCCTCGGGATCATCATCGTACTGGCGTCCGCATCGGCCGGGTTTGCCGTGTTGACCGAAGCGAGCCTGAGTTTTCTCGGGCTGGGAACGCAGCCGCCGACCCCGGAATGGGGCAGCATGCTCAAGGATGGCGTGCAGTTCCTGCAGCAGGCACAATGGCTGGCGATCTTTCCCGGCATTGCCATCTCTGTTCTCGTCTTGGGATTTAACCTCTTGGGTGATGGAGTGCGGGATCTGCTGGACCCACGCACGCGGTAGCGGTAATTGTCGAAAGGAGTCCGGTATGCCAATTGTGCGAGTCAATATGTTCGAGGGACGCAATCTTGAGCAGAAGCGGGAATTGGTCGAAGGGATTACGGCCGTCGTCAGCAAAGTTTGTGGGGTCGCGCCCGAAGGCGTCCATGTCCTGATCGAGGAAATGACGCGCGAGAATTGGGGACGGGGCGGCATCCTCAATAGCGATCGTCAGCGCACTGCGACCGCGATGCTGGGACTCGGGGAGGGGTTCTTCTCCGTCTCGGACGTGCGCACTCCCCCCGGCGGCGCGGAGGCGTATCTCGCGTACCGCCGCGACCATGTCAACCCGACGATGGCACAGATGGCTGGGTTCCGCGCCTCAATTCTCGCCCGTGATCTCGCTGATCCCGAGCACTTCCTGCTCTTCAATCGCTGGAACCGCGAGCCGGATTGGCGGTCCTACCAGGAGACCGCCGCACACGATGCGCTCAAGGGAATCGTCCGTGGGAAGCTCACTGCGGCGATGGAAATTGATCGCTGCGAGTTGGTGGATCTCCCCAACGGTGGGGGCCTCGAGCGCGAGCCAAGCCGCACCCTGTATTTGACCGCGTCCATCCACACGGTTCGCCCGGAAAATGTCGCCCGGTATCTCGATCTGCGCCGGACGGCGGTCAATCCGGGGATGGCGGCGCTCGGCGGCTTCTGCTCCACCTCGATCCTCCGCCGGCTCGACGCGCCGAACGAGTTCCGCATCATCAATCAGTGGGTCTCCCGCGAGGCGGCGGAAGCGTATCACCACAGCACGCTGCACGACGAGTTCCGCACAGAGGTACGCTCGCTGCTGGCCAACCACTCCGGTGCGCGCGAATATGAGACGGTCGTCCTGTGAGGGCCACAGATACGATTGACGCACCGGGACTCATGCTGTCGGATGAGTTGACACCCCACGAGCTCATTCGGCTCGTCGAACTTGCTGAAGCGGTTGGTTATTCCGAACTCTGGTATACCGATCAGCGCTTCTGGCGAGACTGCTACATGGGACTGACCGTGGCCGCACAGCACAGCCGGAGGCTACGCCTCGGTCCGGGCGTTAATGATCCCTTCACCCGGCACCCGGCGGGGATCGCAATGGCGATCGCGACGCTCGATGAGCTCTCCGAAGGCCGTGCGCAACTCGGTCTCGGCGTGGGGGGGAGCGGCATCACCCAGATGTGGCTCCCGAAGGAGAAACCGGTGCGGGCGCTGCGCGAGGCGATCGAGTTGATCCGGGCGATGCTCACCGGCGACGTCGTGCGATATGAGGGCGAACTCTTCCACCTCGACGGCGGCAGACTCGGGTTTCCGTCCGTCCGTCCGGCGATTCCTATCTCCGTCGCCAGCCACAGCCCGCAGGTACTCCGTCTCTGTGGCCGGTGCGCCGATGGGGTGCTGCTCGGCAACATGGCCAATCGTGCGGCGATTGACGACGCGACGCGACTGGTGCGTGACGCCGAGCAATCCGCGCATCGTCCGGCCAGGTCAGTGGCGATTAATCTCAGGCTTGAAGCGTGCATCGCCGAGGACGAAGGGGCGGCGCTGGCCGCGATGAAGCGACGGTTTGCCGCTCGCCTGATCGCCAGTTACCCGCAGTGGGAATACCTCGAACGGCTCGGCGTCTCCCCGTCACCCGCGCTGCGGAACGCCGCTGAGGTGAAGGCGATTGATGGGGTCGTCGCCACGCTGACGGACGCCGATGTTCGGACGACTGCGCTGGTCGGTTCACCAGCGGCGGTCGCTCATCAATTAGGCGCACTGCTGACGCCGGACGTCGCGCGCGTGACGATCCGGCCCTATTCCTGCGCGGGGCAGGGACTCGCGGCGACCGTCGAGGCATTCATGACGCAGGTGTGGCCCGCTGTTGATTGGCGGGCGCACGACGGGTTCATTTCGCCGGTGTAGCAAGTGGAAGGCTCTCGAATCAGAAGGCGGCGGAGTGGGCACTGGCGCTGATCATCCCGTTGCCGTTCATGGTCACAGCAGTGGCGCGCAGCGAGACAGATTTGTCGTTGTAGGCGCGGGAACGCTTGCTCGCCTTTCGGCGAGCAAGCGGAGCCTCGTGGAGTGAATGAACACGTGAATACTTGCCATTATGTCTGGACGTAGCCGTATGAGTGAGGGTCTTCCGCAAACGGCGTGAATAGATGGTCTATGCTTTTACACTCCTTCGCATCGCCGACGGTATCGCGAAGGAGTAACCCCGTGCGTCTCACC
>JAICJW010000145.1 GCA_025928215.1 Chloroflexia bacterium
CAGGCGGTGGGCGCGGCCGCCTTCCTCGCCAAGCCCTTCGATCTCGACGCGGTCAACCGCCTGGTCGCCCGGCACCTCGCCGGCTGATCGCACACCCCGTCGCATTCTGCTACGATGCGGCACCGTTACGATGCGGCACCGTCGCGCGGACAGCGCCGATCACGGGAAATGGGGAGTACACTGCTATGCCGAACACATCGCCCACCGGCGTGCCCAACCTCGACGAGATCCTCGGCGGCGGGATGCCGAACCGCGCCATGGTCCTGATCATCGGCGTCCCCGGCACCGGCAAGACGATCCTCGCCGAGCAGATCGCCGTCCACCACGCCCGGGAGGGACAGCGCGCCCTGATCTTCACCGCCCTCTCCGAGTCGCATGAGCAGATGCTCGCCGGCCTCGCCGACCTCTCTTTCGCCGACCCCGCCCTGATCGGCGACCGGCTGCGCTTCTACAGCGTGCAGTCCGCGCTCGACCAGGGGCTGGAGGCGGTGGTCGAGCTGATCGTCGACACCGCCCGCGCCGAGCGCGCCGCGATGGTCGTCCTCGACGGCTTCCACGGCATCGCCGGCTTCGCCGAGCGGGAGTACCAGGTCAACCAGTTCCTCTACACGCTGCGCTCCCGGCTCGCCCTGCTGAATGTCACCACCTTGGTCACCTACGAGACCGGCACCGAGCTCCGCCACGAGTCGGGCACGCTGACGATCGCCGACGGGATCATCGTCCTGCACAACGCGCTGGCGGGCGAGCGGCACCACCGCTGGCTCGAGGTGAACAAGCTGCGCGGCATGGCCCACCTCGACGGGCTGCACACGCTGACGATCACCGGCGACGGCATCACCTGCTATCCCCGCCAGGAGGCGGCCTACCGCCCGAAGGAATACGCGGTGGAGGAGGGGCGGGCGACCCTCGGCCTGCCCGAGCTGGACGCGGTGCTCGGCGGGGGGCTCAACTGCGGGACGGCGACCTTCCTGGCGGGCAGCCCCGGGACCGGCAAGACCCTCACCGCACTGCACTTCGTGATGGCGGGGGCCGCGGCGGGGGAGCCGGGGCTGTTCGTCGGGCTGACGGAGAGCGCGGGGCAGCTCTACGCCAAGGCGCGCGCCTTCGGGCTGGACCTGCGCGGCGCGGTCGAGCGCGGCGCGGTGTCGCTGCTGATCATCCCGCCCGCCCGCCTGGACGTGGACATCCTGGCGACCGAGATCCGGGGGCGGGTCGAGGGGCTGGGCATCAAGCGGGCGGTGATCGACTCGATGGCCGTCGTGGAGCAGGAGGTACCCTTCCCCAAGCGCGCACCGCGCTACGTGTCGTCGCTGCTGGACTACCTGCGCGAACATGGGGTGACGACGATCCTGACGCAGGAGAGCGGCGCCTTCGACGGCGGCAGGATCAGCGACGCGCTGGCGGCGGTGCTGTCGGACAACCTGGTGATCCTCCAGTGGGTCGAGTACGAGGGGCGGATATATCGCATCCTCTCGGTGCGGAAGATGCGCCAGAGCGCCTTCGACCCGGGGCTGCGCGAGTTCCGGATCGCGGACGGGGTGGTGCGGGTGCTGCCGCTTGATGAGAGCGGGATCGAGACGATGGGGGGGATCGCGATGCAGGAGCGGCGGGAGGCGCGGATCGCCCGGCGGAACCGGCCGGAGTAGCGCGTCGTTCGGGGCAGCAGCTCGCGCCGGAGAATGGGAAAAAGACGACACGGCCCCTTGTCTTGCTCAGAAGAGTAGGACGTGGTGAAAAAGGAGGTAGCCAGTGCACGGGCATGTGCGCTGATCGGCGGGAATCGCCGACGAACATTTGTAATGCCATACCGGAACGGCGCTTCAAATCAGCATCGCACTCGTTTTCGGCTTCAAATCGGCGCACCCGGTCGCACCATCCGGCCAGGGGCGCCGTCCCCAGCCCTTCGCGCTCAATAACCGCTTCAGATTCTGTCCCGCCGCGATGAACAGCCCCTCCATGTTCACCTTCGTCAGCCCGCGTAACCGGTACTGCCGCATCCCATGCCACTGTTTCGCTTCCCCGAAGAGCGGCTCGATCCAGACCTTCCGTTTGCGCATCGCCTTCTTGTACTCCTCGGTCTCGTGGTAGCCCCGCACGCGGTCGAGATAGTCGGCGTCGAAGGAGCGCGCGATCCCGCGCCCGTGCTCTCCTGGCGTGCAGGCCGCCTTGACCGGGCAAGCGTTGCACACCGCGGCATCCGCTTGATAGCGGACGACCTTGCGGGCGGTGCGGTTCATCTTATTGCGGCGCAGTGTCGCACCCTGCGGGCACAGGTAGATGTCCCGCTCCGCATCGTACGTGAACAAGGACGGGCCGTAGTAGGGCGTGCGCTGGCCCCAATCAGGCAACGGGATGTAAGCGCGGATGCCGCTCTCCTCGATCTGCCGGATGTTCTCCGCCGTGCCATACGTCGTGTCGGCGATCACCCGTTTGGGGCGCACCTTCCACCGGAAGATCGCGCGTCGCAGGAGGGGGAGCATCGGCGCGTTCTCCATCACATCGGCCGGCGTCACCAGCGCATTGAGGATGATCCGCGCCTTGCCGCCGTCGATCACGTAGTGATTGTGGAACCCCAAGGCCGCCTTCTGCCCGCTCGTCCGCATCGCCACGGCGTCCGGGTCGGTCGTGCTCACCTGCCGGTCGCTCTTGCGCTCGTAGCCGTCGGACGCCGATCGCTCGGGATCGAGGCGGCATTCCTCCAACAAGTCCCAGCGCGCATCGTTCATCTCCCACAGCGTGGTGGGCGGCTCCGCCGGCTCGAGCGCCGCCAGGTGCTCCTCGGTGAGCAGGCGTAACCGCGGGATCAGCGAGTCCATGGAGGCAGTGGCGCGTATTCTCGTCGCGTCGAAGATCAGCTCGTCGCCGCGCACGAGCCCCGCCGTGACGCATTGCTCGGTGATCGTCTCGAAGAAACGGCGGAAGACCGGCAATCCCAACCGGGCACGAATCTTACTCAGAGAGGAGTGATCGGGCAGCGGTTCGTCCATGTTGTAGCCCGCATACCACCGCATCGCCAGGTTATAGCTCGCCTGCTCGAGCAGCTTCCGCTCGGAGCGGATGCCCTCGAAAAACATCAGCAGGTGGAGTTTGAAGAAGACGATCGGGTCGATGGAAGGACGACCGCCACTGGCGTAGCAATCGGCGGCGAGCGCGCGGACGAAGGAGAGGTCGAGGACGCGGTGCAGATGTCGGTAAAAGTGATCCTTCGGCACGTAGGACTCGATCGCGATCAGGACGGGCCGGTCGAGATCACGGGTCTTCGGCGGACCGAGCATAGCGCACCTCCCTGGCTGATAAAGGGAGAAAATGCTACCGCTCACGCCTCTCGATTATCAACAACCTCGCCGATTATGTGCCCCTGCAGCGGAAAACGGTTCGGATAATGCCGGTGTCTCAGCCTTATATCGAAACAACATGGGAAGGGCGTTAAGTACAGTTAGACGAATCGGCAGGATCTCACGAAGGCAAATGGAGTCTCATCGAAAGCGACGGCGTTGGCAGTCCAGTGAGACGCTTAGTGTTTCAGGAGGGCCGCAGATCGGACTGAGGCGCAAGCATGAGGCTATATGCGATTGCGACGCTTTTGCCACGTCCTCGCTTCCATTGTTGCACTATCGCGATGCGCCACGCGGTACGTTTGCATCGTCGGCGATGCCGTCGGCGAGGAAGGAATGCGCGGTGGCTGTCGATACACAACCTCTAGCGACGAGGACGAGATGGATGCGATCATCGCCACCGAACGGCTGACGAAGCGCTACGGCAAGCAGCGTGGCATCACCGATCTCACGCTGGACGTTCGCGCAGGCGAAGTCTTCGGATTTCTCGGGCCGAACGGTGCGGGCAAGACGACGACCATCCGCCTCCTCCTCGATTTCATCCGCCCGACGAGCGGCCGCGCGGCGATCTTGGGGCAGGATACCCATCAGCACAGTGTCGCGATCCGGCGGCGCATCGGCTACCTGCCCGGCGATCTCGGCCTCTACGAGCGCATGACCGGGCACGACCTCCTCAGCTACTTCGCGCACCTGCGCGGCGGTGTCGATCCGGCATATGTGCGCCTGCTGGCGGAGCGGTTCGCGGTCGATCTGAATCGGCCAATCCGCACGCTCTCCCGCGGGAACAAGCAGAAGATCGGGCTCGTACAGGCGCTGATGCACCGGCCCGAGTTGCTGATCCTCGACGAACCGACGAGCGGCCTCGATCCGCTGATGCAGCACACCTTCCAGACCCTTATCCGGGAGATCGCCGCCGAAGGTCGCACGGTCTTCCTCTCCTCGCACGCGCTCGCGGAGGTGGAACTGATCGCCGACCGCGTCGGCATTATCCGCGCCGGTGAACTGGCTGTCGTGCAGGAGATCGGGGCGTTGAAGGAGCAGGCACTGCGGCGGCTGGAGATCCACTTTGCCCGCCCCGTGCCGCCGGAATTCTTCCACACTATTCCCGGTGTGCGGGATGTCGCCGTGGACGGTCACGTGCTGCGCTGCACAGTGAGCGGCTCGGTGGACGCGCTGATCAAAGCCGCGGCGCGCTACGAGGTGGAGAACATCACGAGCCACGAGCCGGACCTTGAGGAGATCTTCCTCACCTACTTCCACGAGGGGACCCGCGATGCTGCGTAACGTCTTCGCCAAGACCCTGCGGGACGAATCCCGCCCGCTCTTCTGGTGGGCAATCGGGATCGGCGCGCTGACGCTGTATTTACTGCTCTTCTATCCGACGGTGCGGGATAACTCCAGCTACGCTGAACTCCTCAAGGCGATGCCGGAATCGATGAAGGCGATGCTCAACCTCGTCGAGGACCCGACGACGCCTGCGGGCTATGTGAACGCGGAGTTCCTCGGCCTCACCGCGCCACTCCTCTTCATGATCAACGCCATCGCGCAGGGCGCGCACGCTATCGCGGGCGAGGAGGAGCGCGGCACCCTCGACCTGCTGCTCGCGAACCCGGTGCCGCGGTCGAAGGTCGTCATCGAGAAGTTCGCCGCGATCTGCGTCGTCGTCGGCGTGCTCGGGCTGCTGATCTGGCTCCTGCTCTGGCTCGGCGGCATGGTGGTCGGCATGCATATCGGCGCGGGCCATCTGGCCGCGGCGACGGTGAACATGATGCTGCTCGGCCTCTTCTTCGGCGCGCTGGCGCTCTGCATCGGCAGCGCGAGTGGGAAACGAGGGCTGAGTATCGGCATCGCGGCGGCGGTCGGCATCGTCAGTTTCGTCTGGAACTCCACGGCATCCACCGTTGCTGCGATGAAGCCGTGGCGCGTGATCTCGCCCTTCTACCACTACCTCGCCGGTGAGCCGCTGCGGCGCGGCTTCGATGTCGGACATGCGGCGGTGCTCGTCGCGGGGATTGTGCTCTTCCTCGCATTCGCGGTGTTCGCCTTCGACCGCCGCGATCTCGCAGCCTAGGCGACCACAACGACCGCGCCGGAGCGGGCGCGGGGTCTGCGCCGGCTCCTCTTGGCGACCGAGAAGCGGCGCGATGACGGCAACGCCTCCGGCATCGCGCAGGTCCTCCTCGCCGACCTTGGCCTCGCCGTGCGCGCCCTCTGGCTGTACCGCTATCTCCACGAGCGGAGACGCTCCCCGCTCACGCGGCTGCAGCGCGAGATGGTCGCGACGGTGGTCAACGGCCTCATCGGCGGCGCCCCGTGACTGGGCATGCACACGGCGGCCGTGCGCCGCTTGACGGGGGACGAGCACCTCGGCATGGGCTTCGCCACCACCTGGCCGACGTACGACCTCGACGCGAAGACCGGCGCCCTGCTGGGCTATGCCAGGCTGCTGACGGAGAGCCCCATGCGCGTCGATGACGCCGCGATCGAGACGCTGCGGTCCGCCGGGTGGGAGGAGCGGGGCATCTACGCGGCCACCGCGCTGATCGCCTTCTTCAACTTCACGGGCCGCATGGAGGCCGCCTCGGGCCTGCCGCCGGACCAGATCCCGCCCGGCGCACCGTTCCTGCGCGCCCTGCCGAAGGCGTAGCGGTGTGTACCCGGGACGCGCAGCCGGGGGTGGATGCTGCCTATCGAGGCGGTAGCGTCTTATAAACGTTCGTTTCCCGAGAGTAGAACAGCGTGACGCTAACCATAAGGAGCGGTAGTCCATCGCGAGTTGCCGGATCGTTTCAGAAGCAAGTAGCGCAACGAAACGGCACAGAACGCCCGAGCCTGGTGAAAATCCTCGCAGAGTAGCTTAGCCGCCCTCGTATGCTGCTGTAGAAGCCGATTTTCGGGCGATTTCGGGCTGCTTGGTCGATCAGATGGTCGCTTTCGATGCCATGCGGAGCCTGGGAGCGCATTTATCAACAGCCTCAGTAGTTATGAGAAGGAGAGGGAAAGAACCATATCAGACTGGATCGGGAGAATGGTTCCGGAAATAGTGCTGCCAGAGCCTTTTTTGGAACCACCTCTGTGACTGACAAGGACGTGCGACGGCCGGGAATAGTCATCTCAGGAACCAAAAGACACACTGGGCCTCCCAGGTCACTCGGTACTCGTGCAGTTGTGGCAAGCGCCGCTAAGTAGGTAGACAATCGAACTTGGACGAGGTCACCCCTGCGAGATGCAGTAGCTGCTCGGGCGTGCGGTCGTCGAGCCCTGCCACCGCCCGTGCCACGACTTCGTCCCCATCGGCCTCCGCCCCACAGCCGCGACCACCCGTTGCAGCTCCCGCCCCACAGCCGCGCAGGGCATCAACTCCGGCGCCCGAAACGGCAGCGGCAGGTTCGCCACCCCACCGCCGCTGCCCGCTCCCGCGCCAAATGCTGGCCGCCGCCTCCTGCGGCCCCTTGCCGCCGGCGACGAGCAACACCACCGGATAGCGCCGCCACCGCCGGACGCCCCCTGCGCGGGCCGCCGCCTCGGTCAATGCCAGGCGTTCGCTCTCCGAGCGCTCAAGAGACTTCACCGACTTCCTTATCCGACCGCCGCTCCCCGCCAATCGGTCAGCGCGAGCATGCCCCCGGAGGGCACCCGTCGGTCATCGTCCCGAAGGTGCGTACTTCCTTGCGCGATCGCCCTTTGGGATCGTCGGCAATCAGGCAGGCCGTCACGGTCCGCTTGTGGATGTCCAGGCCGCAACAGCACGAGTAGAGGAGGTCCATGATCGCCTCCCGCACGGTAGCGCCGGGGTGGGCGGTGTCCCATGATCACAGAGTGTGCTCTGCGTGCTCTTCCCCGAAGGGAGCGACAATCGGTGGTGCCTGGGGACACCAAGGTCAAGGTTTGGCGCGGGCTCATAGCACCACCAACCCCGCCGACCTCCGACCACCCAGACTCGATCCCCGTCAAGGTAGCACGCCGGACGCCCATTTTCATGCACCGGTGGTGGCTACTCAGCCATGCGACGGTTTGACGAAGGTCTTCTGGTCGAAACGGCCTCTCGCGGATAATCGCACGATTGCGTGACGGATCATCAGTGGGAGCGACAGGCACATCACCTGCACTAACGTCCTGGGTTGTTGAACGTGTTCATATAGGCAATCAGCTTCTGCAGGTCGGCGTCGGGAAGCTGACCCTGCCCGTACGCCGGCATCCCCCTCCGTCCGTCCCGGATCGCCGCTGTCGCCTCACGCCCATTGCGCAATCCCAATTCTCCCGGCGCATTGCCCGCCGCACCATGACAGGTCTGGCAGCCTTGCGCGAAATAGACCGCCGCTCCCTGCTGCGGTGCGGTGCCTGCGGGGTTCGCCACCGCCAGTTGCTGGGCGCTCGCCGTCGGGATCACCGCCGCTACCGGCGCTTGCCCACTCTGCAGCGCCCGCATATACGTCACCATCTGCCAAATCTCCTGATCGCTGTACTGCCCCGCGAAGCCCGGCATGCCGGTGAAGCTGAGACCGTTCTTGGTGATCCAGAACAACTCGGCGTCGCTCTTCTCCTTCGCGTCGCCGGTCGTCAGGTCGGTGGCGTTGGGGTAGGTCGCCCGGCCGTAGACGCCGTCACCCTTGCCGGTCGGTCCGTGGCACTGGGCGCAGGTGAGGTAGGCGACCTGCCCCGCCTCGAGCGCGCGTGGATTCTGAGCGACGGGATTGGGCTGGTTGCCGGCGTGCAGACGCGCAGCGATCGAGACCGCCGCGCCCCCATAGAGCCGTTCGAGCGGCAGGTCCGTGCGATGTCCGACCGCCAGGGGTAGGATGATGAGCGCGAAGATGGCCACGAAGAGGCCGCCGCCGAGCACCACACCCGCCGTGAAGATGCGACACGGATGCTGCAAGATGCGGGAGACCCAGCGGCGGCGCGATCGCGGCGCATGCGCTCGGGCCGGATTTCGTGCCGTCCCCGCCTCGGGCAACGACGTGCCATGTTCCTCCCCATCGCCCATTGACGTGCTCCTTTCGAGCGTCTCACCGGAACGCGCCACGCCGGAGCGCACCGGAGGGCGTCCCCCTCCGTCGCTCGTCCGCCTCCTGCGGCGCGCGGCCCCCCTGCAACCACTATGCTAAATCCTGCCACACCGACCTGAGAAACGCCTTAGAAATTGGAACGAGGATGTCCCGTACGATCAGCGATCGAACGCGCCGGTCTCGTCGCGTATCAAACGGTCATGTCGTCCGATGCGACCCGTGGGGCATATTCCCCTGCATCGGGATACACGGGCGGTCGACACGCCCGACCCCGCGTCGTCTCGGTTGGTTTCCGAACGCGGTCGCCGGCGACTCCCGGGATGGGAGCGCATCAACAATGATGCCCCAATCTCGTCGGACCTATCTGGCGCGGTCGCTGGCGATCGCTGCGGCCGCAGTGTGAGGGGGGACGCGACGGAGAGCGGACGAGCGGCGGAGACGGGCCTGATGGCGCGGAGTCTCTATCGGGCTGCGGCGCATGAGGATGGCGAGGGGTGAGCAATTGATGCAGAGGGCCACTCAGACGGCTGGCAACGCGCCGGACAGCCGCCTGGAGTGAACCGGCCCCTGCTGCATCGGCGCCTCTCGTCCGCACCACCCGCCGTACGATCAGGCCGGGAGCGGTTGCCGCGCGTGCGGCACCGGCGTCTGGAGACCGTCATTGACGATGTTCGTCCAGCTCGCGGTGGCGACCGTCAGCACCAGCGCGATGATCTGCTCCTCGCTGCGGTAGGCGGCGAGCGCGTCCAAGTCCTCCGGCGTGATATTCCCCGGATAACTCCGCAGCAGGTCCGCGAACCGCAGGATCGCCCGCTCCTCTGCGGTGAAGAGATCTTTCTGCCGCTCCGCGCCCGGTTCCTTGAGCGCCGCGATCTGTTCATCGGTCAGTCCGCGTCGCTTGCCCGATGCGGTGTGGCTGTGCACGCAGTAGGCACACCCATTGAGGATCGACACCCGCAGGAAGGCGAGTTCCTTTAATCTGCGGGGGAGCGTGTCCTCCGCCATCACCGCGGCGAAGAGTTGGTTGAACGCGCGCAGGACCTCGGGCTTGTGCGCGAGCATCTTCGTGAAGTCCGACACGCTGCCCGCGCGCTGTTCGAGCGCCTCGTAGATGCGCCGGACGACATCCGGCGCTTCGTCCTTTTCAACCGGCTGAATACGCATGGATCGATGTTCCTTCCCGTATCGCTTGCCCTTCGGACGATCTCTCGTCACGAGGAGAGAGGAGGCGGAGATATTCGCGATTGTCCATCAGCGCGAGGCGCCGCCACAGGACGGGGTTATCGCTGGATTGGCTGCGATGGCAGGCGATCGCCGCCCGCTGCCGCGTGCGCTCCACGGGGAGGTGGAAGGCAAGCGTCGCCGGATCTCTGC
>JAICJW010000032.1 GCA_025928215.1 Chloroflexia bacterium
AAACCCGATCCGGCGCGTCACCGTGACGGCGCTCTGCGCGGTCGGCTCGGCGGGTACGGCGGCGATCCGCGCGCTGACGGACGAGACGCAGGCAGTACTGGAGGGGAAAGAGCCGGCCGCCCATATCTTCGCGCATCCGATTGCCTTCAACCTTCTGCCGGAGGTCAATGTCTTCCATGCGGACGGCTACTCGCGGGAGGAGTGGCTGCTCGCGCAGGAGACGAAGCAGGTGCTCCGCGCGCCGGAATTGCGTCTCGCCGCCACCGCGGTGCGCGCCCCCGTCTTTCAGGCGCATTCGCAGAATGTCCATGCCGAGTTCTCACGTCTCATGAGCGCGGACGATGCCCGCCGCGTGCTCGGAAAGGCATCGGGTATCCGCGTGCAGGACGATCCGGTCGTCAGTCTCTATCCGCACCCGGTAAGCGTCGCGGGGCAGGACAGCGTCGCCGTCGGCCGCATCCGGGAGGACAGCAGTAATCCGTATGGCCTCGTCTTCTGGTCAGCGATGGATCATCTCCGCAAAGGTTCCGCCCTGAACGCCGTCCAGATCGCCGAAGCCCTCGCCAATCGCGACAAGATTTGACGAACCATATGAACCGCAGAGACACAGAGAACGCAGAGAAGAGAAAAAAGGTCTTCATTTACCTCTCGTCCCTCTCTGCGTTCTCCGCGCCTCTGCGGTTCAATCGCTTTCAGGAGGTGACGGATGGGTGAGCAGCGGGTGGAGTTAGATATGCCGGAGACGTACGGCGCGGTAGATTCGCAGGGGATGGCGGGGCATCTGGCGGCGATGCCGGAGCAGGTGCGGGAGGCGTGGCAGCGCACGCGATACGTGGATTTACCGGACAAGCATGCGGACATCTTCAGTTTCATCGTCATCGGCAATGGCGGCGCGGCGCTCGCGGGGGAGATGCTCCGAGGGTTTGTCGCGCATACGGCGCAGATTCCGTTGGTCGTCGTGCGTGGCTACGATGTGCCCGCATTCGTTGGGCCGGACAGCATCGCCATCGCCGTCTCGCACTCCGGTAACACCCAGGAGACGATTGCGGCGTTCGAAGAGGCGATAGATCGCGGCGTGAAACCCGTCATCATCACGACGGGCGGCACGCTGGAAGAGCTGGCGACGACGCACCGCGCACCGCTCGTCTCGTACACCGCCGAGGCGATGCCGCGCGATGCGCTCGCCTCGATGTTCACGGCCCTGGTCGCCATCGCGCATGCCGTTCATGTCGTCGGCGATGTCGCGGCGGACATGGATGAGGCGATTACGATCCTCGAAGCGGCGCGGGATGCCTTCGCGCCCACTATCCCGGAGCGCCAGAACCCGGCAAAAGAGATGGCACGGGCGCTCGTGGGTAAAATCCCCGCCATCTATGGCGGCACGATGCTCGCATCCGTCGCCCGGGTATGGAAGGCGAAACTGAACGGCTACGCGAAGACGACGGCGATCTACGATCTGCTGCCGGAGGTCAATCACACCTCGACGGTTGGCTACGCCTTCCCCGCGCACCTCGCGGATCACCTCGCGGTCGTGCAGTTGCGCTCATCGTACGATCATCCCCGCGTGCGGGCGCACTGGCAGGTGACGACGGATTTACTCGACCGGCGCGGCATCCCCTACAGCATCGTTGAGACGAAGGGGCGCAGCCGCCTCGCGCAGATGCTCTGGGCAGCCGCATTCGCGGACTGGACCGCCTACTACCTCGCGCTCATCAATGACGTTGATCCCACCGCCGAGGACGCCATCGCGTACATGAAGCACCATCTGGCTTAACTCCTCGCGCCGCTATGGTATCCTGCCGCTACACAGTCGTTTCCCACGGTGAAAGGGGAGATAGCATGCAGACCGAGATGCGCGAGAAGTTGCGAGAGCAGATCGCCACGGCGATTGACGAGCACGGGCCGGGGATCGTCAATGTGTCGGATCAAATTCATAAGCGGCCGGAAATTGGCTATCAGGAACGCTTTGCCTCGCAATTGCTGGCGGATCAGTTGCGAAAAGAGGGCTTCGAGGTCGAGAAACCGCTGGGCGGGCTGGAAACGGCATTCCGGGCGACGAAGCGCGGCAAGGGGCCGGGGCCGACCGTCGCGGTGCTCGCCGAGTACGACGCGCTGCCGAATCTCGGCCATGGCTGCGGACATAATCTGATCGGCGCGTCCGGTCTCGCCGCCGCGATCGGTCTCGGGCAGATCATGGATCAGATTGACGGCACCTTCCAGATCATCGGCACGCCCGCCGAAGAGGGCGGCGGCGGCAAGGTGAAACTGATTGATGCGGGGGTCTTCGAGGATGTAGACGCCGCCCTGATGATCCACCACGCGGGGCCATTTACCGGCTCCGCCACCCAGTATCCGGGTGGAACGTGCCTCGCGGTCTCGCACATGGACTTCGAGTTCCACGGCAAGCCGGCGCACGCGGCGGGCGACCCCTACAACGGCGCGAACGCCCTCAACGGCGTCATCAAACTCTTTACGGGGATTGACGCGATGCGCCAGCACATCAAGGAGGATGCGCGCATTCACGGCATCATCACCCACGGCGGCGACGCGCCGAATGTCGTGCCCCACTATGCCGCCGCGAAATTCTTTGTTCGTGCCGCCGACCGCGCCTACCTCGCGGTGCTGGAAGACAAAGTGCGCCGGATCGCCGAGGGTGCGGCGATGCTCACCGAGACGACGGTCGAGATCCGGCATGCCGAGCCGACCTGCTACGACATGCGCCCCTCCTACGTGATTGGGCGCATCTACGAGGAGAACATGCGCAAAGCCGGGATGGAGGTCAACGCCCGCGATCAGGGGCGGCGCGGCCCGTACTCGACGGATTTCGGCAACGTCTCCTATGTCGTGCCCTCCGTCACCGGCTCATTCGCGATCAGCCACGAGATGATTCCCGGTCACTCGCAGCAGGTCGTGGATGCCTCCTGCTCCGACTTCGGCTACGAGCAACTGCTGAAAGTCTCCACCGCGATGTCTCTCACCGCCTTCGACCTCCTCACCGATCCGGATCTTGTCGCCGCCGCGAAGGATGAGCACGCGCATTGGACAGCGTTGTACGAGGGGAAGTAGCAAGACAATCTTGTTCGTGGTTGATCGGGAGGGCGCATTCGATGCGCCCTCTCCATACATGCGCATCGCGGCAATGCATCTATAGACGAATTCAGCGTTCTTTCCTGGTGAGAAATGGCGAATGGACGGCTATTGGGCTGCTATACTGCTACTACTATTCCGTAGGGGCGGTTCGCGTACCGCCCTCCCCGCCAGGTACGAATCCTCGCGACTGCAATCGCCTCGACAATCCACAGCGGGCGGTTCGCGAACCGCCCCTACGCATCGGTGTCCGAAATGGCTAAGTAGGGAAAGAGGACTGACAGAAGATGGCTGAGGTGGCACTGCGCGACAGGGTTTTGCGGGCAATTGATGACGCGACGGGCGATATCCTTGCGGTGAGCCGGTTTATTCACGCGCATCCGGAGATCGCGATGCAGGAAATTGCATCCTCGCAGGCGGTCGCGGAGATGCTGGAGCGATATGGCTTCACGACTCAGCGCGGCATCGCCGATTTGCCGACCGCCTTCCGCGCGGAGAAGGGGCAGGGTGCGCCCCGCCTCGCCTTCCTCTCCGAGTACGACGCCCTGCCCGGCCTCGGCCACGCCTGCGGACATAACCTAATCGCCTGCGCCGCGATGGGAGCGGGGATCGGCCTCGCCGCCGCGCTGGACGACCTCGCGGGTACCGTCGTCGTTTTCGGCACGCCCGCCGAGGAAGCGGTTGGCGGCAAGGTGATTATGGCGCGGCACGGCGTCTTCGACGACATTGACGCCGCGATGGGCGCGCATCCCGGCACAAATGAGGCATCCGTCCCCACCGAACCGGGCAGCGGCCTCTCCCTCGCTGTCTCGACGGTCGTGATGGAGTTTCATGGCCGCGCCGCGCACGCCGCCGCTGATCCCTTCAATGGCATCAATGCCCTCAATGCCGTGATTGAGAGCTTCAACGGCATCAACGCGCTCCGGCAGCATGTCACGCCAGATGCGCGCATCCACGGCATCATCACGCACGGCGGCGACGCGCCGAACATCGTGCCGGAATACGCCCGCGCCGTCTTCTATGTCCGCGCGGCGACCGTGCGGACGATGGAGCAGCTCGTCGCGAAGGTGAAGCGGATCGCGGAGGGGGCGGGGGAGATGACCGGCGCGCGCCTCGCGTGGAGCCGCCCGGAAGAGCCATACACGGATATGATTACGAACTACACGCTCGCTCGCCGCGTCCGCGCGCACTTCGATGCGCTCGGTCTTCATATGCCGTATCCACGTCTCGGCGAAGCGCTCGGCAGCACCGATTGGGGCAATGTCTCGTATCTCGTACCCTCGGTCGAGACGGGATTCCCGATCACCGCGCAGGTCATCCCGTGGCACTCGGCAGCGGTCGTCGCGGCGGCGGATAGCGACCTCGGCTACGGGAACATGCTTCTTGCCGCCAAAGCGATGGCCCTCGCGGGGCTGGACCTCCTCATGGATGGCGGTCTCCTCCGCGCCGTGAAGGAGGAGCATCGCCGCGCGCTCGCGGAGCGACAGGGCGGCAGGGCAGCGCGGTGATGGAATAGGTCGCCACGCCTCGTCACGAGCGGGGGCGCCCCCGCCCCCGATGACGTTGTCGTATTCGATCTGCGCTTCCGGGCCAGCAAGGTGTCCATCGCGGGCAATCTCATTCGTCGTATGAGTGAGGGGCTGTGAGAGATGTCGGAACACGCGCTCCCGCTCACCACCTGCCCACGACCGTGATTAACCTGAAGAAGGGGGAACGATGAAGTACCTGCTGCTGATCTGCGCCGATGAATCTGTCCAGTTTACACCGGAGGAAAGTGCGGCCATCGGGAAAGATACCGAATCCTGGGGGGCCGAGGTAGATGCGCGGGGGGTGTGGCGGGAAGGAGATCGCCTACGGCCCGTGAGCGACGCTACGAGCGTGCGCGTCCGCGACGCGGAGGTGCTGATCGCGGATGGACCGTTCGCGGAGACGAAGGAGCAGATCGCTGGGTTCGACGTCCTCGAATGCGCGGATCTCGATGAGGCGATCGAGATTGCGGCCAAGCATCCCGTCGCCCGCTTCGGCGTGATTGAGGTGCGGCCATTCTGGCCGCTGTGACGCCGGACGCGCGCGCGGCGGTCGCCGAGGCATTCCGCGAGGAGTGGGGGCGCGTCGTCGCCTCACTCATTCGGAGCACCGGCGACTGGGACCTCGCCGAGGAATGCGCGCAAGACGCCTTCGCGGAAGCGCTGAGACGCTGGCCCGACGATGGTATCCCCCGCCGCCCCGGTGCGTGGCTCAACACCGTCGCGCGCAACCGCGCCCTCGACCGGCTGCGCCGCACCAGGACCGAGACAATCAAACTAGAGGAAGTGACCGTGCGCTCGATCCCGACCGACCCGACGGACACCGACGAAGGCGGAAGCGGCATCCGCGATGACCGGCTGCGGCTGATCTTCACCTGCTGCCATCCCGCGCTGCCGATCGAGGCGCGCGTCGCGCTCACCCTGCGCACGCTCGCCGGTCTCACCACCGCCGAGGTCGCCCGCGCTTTCCTCGTGCCGGAGTCGACGATGGCAAAACGCCTGGTACGCGCCAAGCAAAAGATCGCCAACGCCGCCATCCCCTATCGCGTCCCCCCCGCGCACCTCTTGCCGCAACGGGTGACCGGGGTTCTGGCTGTGCTCTACCTGCTGTTCAACGAAGGCTACTCGATTTCGGTCGGCGCCGAGCCGCTGCGCGAGAACCTCTGCGCGGAGGCGATTCGCCTGGGCCGGTCGCTCGTGCTGCTCATGCCGGACGAACCCGAGGCGGCCGGGCTCCTCGCGCTCATGCTCCTGCAGCATTCCCGACGATGCGCCCGCGTTGATTGCGAAGGCGAGCTTGTGACGCTCGCGGACCAGAACCGGGCGCGCTGGGACCGCGCCGCGATCGCCGAAGCTACCCGGCTCCTCGCGGCGAGCCAGCGCGCCGGCCGGGGTGGGCCGTACCAGCTGCAGGCAGCGATCGCCGCCTGTCACGCCGACGCGAGCGACGCGGCCACCACCGACTGGGTCGAGATTGCCGGGCTGTACAAGCGGTTGGCGAAGGTCATGCCCTCCCCGGTCGTTGAGTTGAACCGCGCCGTCGCGGTCGCCATGGCCGATGGCCCCGCCGCAGGGCTGGCGCTCGTGGAGGCGCTGGCGGCCGCTCCCTCCCTTCGCGATTACTACCTGCTGCATGCGACGCGCGCCGACCTGCTCCGCCGGCTTGGCCGCAGGCCCGAGGCCGCCGAGAGCTACCGCCGGGCGCTCGCGCTGACGGTTGCCAATGCTGAACGCCGCTTCCTCACCCGGCGGCTCGCCAAGGTGACGGACGATGATCCATGAGCCGGTTGCGGGACCGGCGGGAAGAATATGATGGGGGTTCGCGTGGAGACGTACGACGACGATCTGAGCACATTTGCAGCCGAGGGCGCTCCGGCATTGCCGACCGCGACTGCCGAGGGCCACGTGGAGCACGACGGCGCACGAATTTGGTATGCAACGTATGGGGAGGGCGCGCCCGTGATCCTGTTGCACGGCGGCCTCGGCCATAGCGGCAATTGGGGGAATCAGGTTCCGGCGCTGATCGCGTCCGGCTATCGCGCCATCCTCATAGATAGCCGTGGACACGGACGGAGCACGCGCGACGCGCGGCCATTCACGTATGAACAGATGGCGTCCGATGTACTCGCCGTGCTGGATACCCTGGCGGTGAAGACAGCCGCAGTGGTGGGGTGGAGCGACGGTGCGTGTATCGCGATGATACTCGCCATGCAGGCTCCCGCGCGCGTCGCGGGCGTCTTCTTCTTCGGCTGCAACATGGATCCCAGCGGCACGAAAGAGTTTACCGCGCCTGACCCAATCCTCAACCGCTGTTTCGGCAGGCATGCCAGGGACTATGCCGCGCTGTCGGCTACCCCCGACGACTTCAAGGCATTCACCGAGGCAGTCAGCCTCATGATGGCGACCCAACCCAATTACGGGGCGGATGATCTCGCCGCAGTGCGCGTCCCGGTCACGATCGTGCAGAGCGAGTACGACGAATTTATCAAGCGCGACCATGCCGAATATCTCGCGCGAAGTATTCCCGGGGCGGAGCTCGTCATTCTGCCCGACGTGACACATTTCGCGCCGTTGCAACGACCGAAGCAATTCAATGCCATCATGCTTGCCTTCGTCCGTAAGGTACTCGCATGAGACATGCGGGCGCTGCCCGCCAAACCACCCTACTGTTGAACGGGGTTTGGTATGATCGTGGTGATCGCAGCATCAGTGGCTGCGGATGCGAAAGGGAGGCACGGCAGGATGTGTCGCAACATCAGGACGCTCTATAACTACGATCCGCCCGTCAGCGAGGAGGAAGTCCACGCTGCGGCGCTGCAGTTCGTCCGGAAGATCAGCGGCTTCAATCGCCCCTCCAAGGCGAATGAGGCCGCGTTCTCCGCCGCAGTCGAGGATATTGCGCGCGTCTCTGTTCGGCTGCTCGACTCGCTGGCCACGGCTGCACCGCCGAAGAATCGCGCGGACGAGGTAACGCGAGCGCGGGCGCGGAGTGCTCAGCGGTTTGGCACATGAAGAAGCGGTCCGTTCCCGTTCGATGATCTATAGCCCGCCATCACTGGCTCACTGTTTCTGCACTACGCTGAAACGACAACAAAATCGCGGATATTCAAGAAAATATGGCGCTTCCCGCGATGCCGTCAATGATCGGCCCCCATTTGGCGGCGAAATCGGCGGCCGGTACGGTCGCGCTGATGAACCAGGTCGTGTCGCTGCCGGCCGGCTGGATAACCACCTGCTCGGAGACGACCGGAACGCCCTGCGTATAGGAGACGACGAGGCGTAGCGCTTCCAAACCGCCTGGGCTACCGAGGCGCACGCGATCAATGGATCGCACCGTGAGCGCGGTCGCGCCCCGTCCGGTCGTTTGCGCGGCGAGATTTTGCAGGTATTGCGCCGCGTTATCGTCGGAGAGCAGATCGAGTTGCACCGGTAGGCCGTTGAAGGTCACACGCGGCACGTTCGGATCGGTCGGTGACGCACCTTTCGGTGTGAACTGGGCGGCATTCCCTGCGGTTTGTGCATCCCAATCGTCGGGATAATGGATCGTGACCTTCTTGTCGGGGGTCGTGAAGGTCTGGCCGCCCGCCAGCGGTTGCAGCACCGTACCCATCGTGATCGCCGGGATTGGCACCGTCGGCGGAATCGCGCTCAGGGGCGGCGGAGTGAGGGCGCTAAGAGGGGGTTGCCCAGTGGGGGTGGGAGGGATGGCGCTGCCCGAGCGGATATGGATCGGGTCAAGCGTCGGCGGTGGCGTTGTCGTGGGGCGAACCGTCGGTATCGCCGTTGGTGAACTACCACCCCCGCAGCCGACGAGCACGACGATGCCGAGCACGGACGCGAAGAGGCAACGGGCGAGAGAAGAAATCGGCGGTAGGGAGAAAACAGTACACCTCACTCTCAGTCACCGGGAGACGCGCTCGCGAGCGCCTTCGCGGCTCGCTTTTGCCCGTAGAATAACCCCCGCACCGTCGTCAGGGCGACTCTGCCGAGTGCGACACCGAACCAGAGCGTGCAGAAGCGGATCAAGAGCGTGGCGGCCACCGCGACATCGTGCGTCATCAGCGGTTCGGTGATGAGGGCAAGGAGCATCGCCGTCATGCCGATCTCCGCCACGCCGAGACCACCGGGCAGGAGCGAAACCGAGCCGATCAACGTCGAGGCGGCGAGTACGAACGTCGCGGTCATGAAGAGTCGGGGCGTACCCGCAAACCCTAACCCGTTGAGGACAAGGAAGAACGCGACACACTCCCCAAGCCAGGAGATGAGGCCGAGCGCCGTCGCGAACAGGAGCGGCGCCGGTCGGAGGAGCGCATACGTGCTGTCGTAGAAGGCGTGCATCTGACGCGTGAATCGGGCGATGAGGCGGAATCGCTCCCCTGCATCAATCAGATGCCGGATCAGCCGCCGCTGCTGCAGAAGCAGGAAACCGAGGGCGCCGAGCGCCGCGATCGTCGCGAAGACCGGCACCCCATAGCGAAAGATGATCAGCCCAACGGAGGCGAGGAAGAGCATCGCGATCCCGTCCGTCAGCCGCTCGACGAGGATAATCGGCGCGCTGACGGCGATTGGCGTGCCGATTGCCTCCCGCAGGAGGAGCGACTTGAAGACCTCGCCGACTTTACCGGGCGTCATCGCCATCGTGAAGTTGGCGAAGAAAATCCGGGCGGAGAGAGGTGTCGGCAACGCCGTGATGCCGATGCGGCGGAGATAGTATTGCCACTTGATGAAGCGGAGCGCGTAATTGAATGATGTGAGGAGGAGGATCGGAGCGAGAAGCGGCCAGTGGAACCCCGCCAGCGCCTCGGCGAGTTTGCGGCTGTCCGCGAAGAGGGTCAGCCCCATCAGGACGAGGAGGGCAAGCCCGGCCGAGAGGAGGATGCGCCCCCGAAACCTCCGCAGCCAGTGTTGCCCTTCGTCGCCGTCATTTCCCGCGCCTGCCACCGCTGCCACCTCGCCCCACGCCATACGCAAACCCGGCTGCCAGTATAGGCCGGACGCCATCGCGGGCGCAAACGTCATGCCGGGGCGACGAGCAATTCCTGGGCAGCGCGGACGCCGAGCGTCATCTCGCGGCCATCTTTGCGTACGGTGACGGTTCCAGCATACGGAGCTTGTTCGAGGACGGTCATCGTCGTGCCGGGGAGCAGGCCCTTCTCATAGAAGTGGCCGAGCAGTTGCGGTTCCTCCTCGCCGTCCTCGGTGATGCGGCGGACGATGACCGTCTCGCCGACCGGCACCGCCGCGAGGGAACGGAGATCTTCCTCCGTGTAATCGTCCGGGATATTGCCGGGGATCGGATTGCCGTGCGGGCAGGTGTGGGGATCGCCGAGCGTGCGCGAAATCGCCGTCGCAACTTCCGGCGAGAGGACATGCTGGAACTTCACCGCCTCGTTGTGCGCCCGGAGCCAGTCAAAGCCGAGGATATCCGTCAGCAACAGCTCCGAAAGGCGGTGCCGCCGCTGGATCGAGCGCACTTGCTCCATTCCGGCAGGCGTCAAGGCGATCTCTTTTTGCGCGTTCATCCGCACGTACCCATCCTTGACCATCCGCTTGAGCGTCTGCGTCACGGTCGGCGCGGAGACACCGACCGCCTCCGCCAGCCTCGCTCCGATCACCGGACCACCCTTCTGATTGAGGCGATACACCATCTCCAGATACTCTTCGATCGTCGCGCTCGCCATATTCCCTCTCCAAGCTCTTTCGCAACACTGACCACGATGATTTGGAAGGCAGACACTTTCACCTTTATATGCGTAACGTATAAACGATTGCGCCGCCTCATGCAAATGCATGAGGCGGCACAAAAGAACGGGAATGCGTCGCTTCTTAGGGCAGCGGGGCGCGTTGTGTCTCCTTGCGGGTGCCGAGGACGATGATCGTCTTCGTGTGGGAGCGGGTTGCGCCATGCAAGCGGTTCATTAAGTGGTTGAGGTGCGTGATGTCCACGCAACGAACCTTGAGGATCATATCAATATCCCCCGCGACGCCGTGCTGTTCGAGTACTTCCGCTTCGCGGGTGGTGAAGGCGCTGATGCCGCGGTACTCCTCGTCGTAGTTACGCCCGGTCGGGATCGTGATCTCGATGAACGCGGTCACTTCGAGGCCGAGCGCCGCCGCGTCAAGGTTCACTTCGTAGCCGCGCACGATCCCGGCCGTCTCCAATTTCCGGATGCGTTCCTGCACGGACTGGCCGGACAACCCGACGGTGCGCCCGATTTCAGCGTTCGGCGTGCGGGCATTCTCCTGTAAGAGGCGCAGGATCGTGCGGTCGGTCTCGTCGAGGTCCAGGGCCATCGCTCGTGTACTCCTCCCCATTATTCGCGGCATGCACAATGCACACTTCGCGTATTGTAGCAGGAGCGGGGAAGTTCGGAGTTCGAGGTTCGCTGTGCGAAATGGGATCCATTTCTTCAAACTCCGACCAGCGAACTCCGAACTTCCCCGTGTGGTATCATACCGGCGGACCGACAGGGCGCAGCGTCGCCCTCTTTTTGCGCGAAGGAGACGAGAGAGCACCGATGTCCGTGGAGACCGAACCGAGGGCGAATTTCCTCTCGAACAGGATGCGTTTCACCGTGATAGACGCGCGCGGCAGCGTCAGTTTCGTCGCTCCGGTTGGCAGTTTGAAGCCACTGATTGCGGCGTGCAGCCATCGCCCGGCGTCTGTTGGGGAGTTGTTACGCGCCGTCGCGCCATACGATGACCAGGTGGCGAACGACGTCGCCAGCGGCCTCGCCGTCTTCGACGAGCACATCACACCCGATACCCCTGAGCGGTTGCACCGGCTCCTCGATGAGGATCCGGAATCCGCGCCACCTGTTTTCCGGGTGCTCGATGAACGGACGCGCGAGGCGAGCATGAAAGCGGCGCGAGGCGGGCTCGTCCTTTTCAATCTCAAAGCGCGGCGGATCGTCCAGATACACAACAATGTCCTACGCGTGCGCCGCCGCGACCGGGGCCGTGTCCGCTCCGGCGGCGTCCCACTGGACAACCAACTCTACTCCTACGAACTCCCGGCAGACTGGTCGCTGGTCCCGTAAGCGTCCTTTGAACCGTAGAGACGCGAAGAGAAAGACGACAGCAGAAGTATGCCGCTTTGCTGCAAGGCAAACCCCATCTTCATGCTTTTCTCCTCGGCGTCTCTGCGGTTACCGTTATCTCCGATCGGGGGGGTCGTTGAGGCCGGGGAGTTTGCGCTTGCGGCTGGCGAGGTTGCCGAAGAGCAGGCGTCCGAAGGAGCCTTTCATATCCTCGTTCATTTCGTCGCTCGTGCTTTGCAGGAGGTCGCCGCTCTTGCCTTCCTGCGTCGCCCATTCGGCGCGCATGTCGCGCGCTTTCGTGAACCACTCCTCGACGCGCGCCTCGCTCCCCTCGCCGGTTTCGGTGAGGAGGGCGCGCAATTTCTCCAGTTCGTCAATCTGCCGGTCGAGCCAGCGGGCGATGCCCGCGCGGTTCGTCAGGAAGATGTCGCGCGACATGATCGGATCGCCCGCCGCGAGGCGCGTCGTATCGCGGAATCCGCCGGCCGTGAGCGTCTTCATATCGCGCCACGAGGCGTCCGCACTCAGTGCGTGGACGAGCGCTGCGGAGACCGCGAGCGGCAGATGGCTGATACCCGCGACATAGGCGTCATGCTCTGTGGCATCGAGGAAGCGCGGTGTCGCACCGAGCGCATTGACCAGCCCGACGACATTCTGCACCGCCGCGTCGCCCGCCGTGACGGTGGGGATGACTACCCAGGTCGCGCCGTTGAATAACTCCGCACTCGCGCCCTCGACCCCGCGCGTATTCCCCGCCATCGGGTGGCTGCCGACGAAACTGACCGTTGGCGGCAGGAGTTCCTGAGCCCATTCGAGGATTTCCGCCTTCGTGCTGCCGGTATCCGTGATCGTCGCGCCCTCGCGCACATGCGGGGCGATGATCTCGAAGACATCCCGCATCGCGCGCACCGGCGTGGCGATAATCAGGAGGTCGCAGGCCTCCGCGATTGCCGGGAGCGAGCCGACCGTTCGGTCCACGGCATTCAGTTTCCCTTTAGCATACCGCTCATTCGCGACGTCAATATCGAAGCCGACAACCTCGACTTTCTGCTTACCCTCCGCGCCTGCCCATTTGCGCAGGCCCATCCCGACGGACGACCCGATCAGGCCCAGGCCGATGATGCCAATTTGTTGCATGGATGACACTCCTACACCCGGTGATAGCGATATGCCCTGCGGGACGATATGCGGCCCGCGACGGGTAGGCGGAGAAGCCTGCTACCACCAATACAAACCTTTCGCTTCCACAAGTATACCAGACAATGTGGCAACTCAGCCGGGGATTTTCTCCAGGTCAATATCGCGCACCCAGCCCTCGGCGCCGGATGCATCGCGCAGTTTGCGCCACACCTCGCCATCAACCGTCTGATCCTGGTTGAGATACTGCAGTTCCGTCCCCGGTGGCAAAGTCTTGACGATGGTGCTCGACGTACTGGCGTCGCTGCGGAGCCGGATTGTGAACCCACCGGCGATGCGGAAGTTCGCCTTGAAGGTGACGGTTGGCGTGCCAGCGACGCGCGAACCCGTCGCCGCCGTTGCCTGGCCGGTGCTGCTGGCGACCGCGCTGTTTGCTGCCTGGGTCGAGATGCTGGCGATCGAGGTCGCATTAGCATTCGGCGTGCCGGGCGGACGGGTCGCGGGTGGGGTGATCAATTGCGATCCAGCAACGGAGGAGCCAGACGGCACCCGTGAGGATGGGACATCGGTGATGCTCAGTTTTTGGGAGAAGTCGGGCAGGATGGTGATGTGCGTATAGAGGTAAATGAATCCGGCGAGACCGATGAGGATGCACGCGGCCATCGCGACGCCGAGCGCAAAGCCGTTGCGACGAGAGTGCTGTTCGAGCCGTTCCGTCAGCCCCGTATTGCCGATTGGGTCCCGGTCTCCTGCCACGTCTGCCCATCCTCCACCGTATCCACACCGTCAAAATGACAGGGCATCATACGCGTTGCAGGCGCACGCGGTCAATTTCCTCCTGCCAATCTATAGATGCGTCGCAAAACGGGAGCGGCACGCGTGCGCCCGCGCGGCTATCCCACGATACTCTCGCCGCCGTCCACGCTGATCGTGGTGCCGGTGATCCAGCCGCATCCGGCGGAACAGAGGGCGACGACCGCGCCCGCAACATCCTGCGGCGTCGTGATCCGCCCGGCGGGGTGGCTGCGCTGGACGTGGGCGAGCATGTCCGACGAACCGGGAATAGCGCGAAAGGAGGGTGTATCGGTCAGCCCCGCACGGATTGTATTGACGGTAATCCCGGCTGGTGCCAGTTCGACGGCGAGTTCGCGCACATTCGCTTCCAGCGCCGCTTTCGCCGTCCCGACCGCGCCATACCCCGGCAGGACGCGATGCGCGCCGTGGCTACTCATCGCGAGGATACGGCCACCATACCCCATCAGGTCGCGCGCGATCAGGTCCTGGGTCCAGTAGATGAGCGAGTGCGCCATCACATCGAGCGTCATCTCCATCTGACGCGGGAATGGCACGCCACGGGTGGAAAGCGGCCCGCCGATGAAGCGCACCGGCGACCCGAAGCCGAGTGAGTGGATGAGCACGCGCACGCCGCCCGCCCCGACCGTTGGCGCGATCGCATCCAGCACCTTCGCGCGGCCCTGCGCATCGGCGGCATTGGCGCGGATGAACCACGCGCGCCGCCCCGCCGCTTCAATTGCCGCTTGTGTTTCCTCGGCTGTCCCGCGCGATTGCCGCCGCCCGAGCGCGACGCCGACGATGTCCGCCCCCGCGTCCGCGAGCGCGACCGCACACGCCGCCCCGATCCCGCTCGACGCCCCGAGTACGACCGCCCACGTCCCTGTCAGCGACCCATCCCCGGCCATGAAATCAACTCCCCGGAGAGGGTTCGGGGTTCGCGGTTCGGGGCAGGTCTTCCTCGAACTTCGAACCCCGAACCCCGAACTCACCCGACGATGTCTTCCCCGCCATCCACGCGGATGATGTTGCCGGTCATCCAGCCGGTGCCCGCGCCGGAGAGGGCGACGATTGCGCTGGCGACATCCTCCGGTGTCGTCAGGCGGCCACCGGGGTTGACGCGGGCGGCGTAGTCAATCAGGGCGTCGTTGCCAGGAATCTTGCGGAGGGCGGGGGTATCCGTGACGCCCGCCTGGATCGCGTTGACGGCGATCTTTTGCGTTGCCAGTTCGACGGCGAGTTGGCGGATATGCGCCTCCAGCGCCGCTTTCGCCGCCGAGACCGCGCCGTACGAGGGCCAGGCGCGGTGCCCGCCCGCCGAGGTCATCGCCCAGACACGCCCGCCCTCACTGAGAAGGCCACGCGCGACGAGGTCCTGCACCCAGTAGACGAGCGAGTGCGCCATCACATCGAGCGTCATGTCCATCTGCTTCTGATTAATCACGTCGTCGCCGACGAATCGCTTCAGCGTGCCGAAGGCGAGGGAGTGGAGGACGACGCGCACGCCGCCCGGCCCAATCTCCGCCGCGACCTGATCCAGCGCCTCCTTGCGAGCGTCGGGGTCGGCGGCGTTCATGTTGAAGAAGCGCGCCTGCCGCCCCATCCCTTCGATTTCTCCCGTGATGCGCTCGACATTCGGCATCGTGTTGCGGCGGTCGAGGTGGACGCCCATGATGTTCGCCCCGGCCCGCGCGAGGGCAAGCGCATTCGCTCCCCCGAAGCCGCTCGACGCTCCGAGGACGAGCGCCCACGTGCCCTGCAAGGACCCGTCATTGTACGTACCGGGCGCGGCACTCGTACGCGTGGTCACTTGGCTCCCTCCCCACCCGCGCGCGGCTTGCCGGTGGCAATCGTGACATTCGCGGCATCCTGCGCGAAGCGGCTGACACCGCTGTAATCGTCCGCCGCCATGCCCGCTGCCAACCCACGATCGTACAGTTCAATCGCCCGCGAGCCGATCTCCGTCGGCACGCCAAGGTCCTTCGCCGCATTGAGCGCCGCGTTGAGGTCCTTGCGAAGCAGTTTCATCGAGAAGCCGGGGGTGTATTCATCTTTGAAGATCGTCCGGTCAATCCAGTTATTGAGGAGATAGTTGCCCGCCGTGGCGGTGGAGAGCACACCCTTGACCGTCTGCGCGTCCACGCCACCCTTGACGGCGAGCGTCAGGGCCTCCGCGTTGGCGATCATCACCGCGCTGATGATGTACTGATTCGCCAGTTTGACCATCTCGCCCGCGCCAATCGGCCCGACGTGCGTGACCGTCTTGCCGCCCGAGCCGAGCGCATCGAGCACCGGCTTCACCTTCGCGACCGTTTCGTCATCGCCGCCGACCATAATCGTCAGTTCGCCCGTCGCGGCGCGGGCCGGGCCACCGGAGACCGGCGCGTCCACCATGCCGATTCCCTTTTCGTCCAGTTTCGTCGCGACATCGCGCGTATAGGTTGGGGAGACGGTACTCATGTCAATAACGACGGTGCCCGCCTTCGCGCCCGCAATGATCCCGTCCGTGCCGAGAGCGGTTTCGGTCAGCTCCGGCCCGTCCGGCACGCAGGTCAGGACGAAATCGGCCCGCGCCGCCGCATCCTTCGGCGTTTCCGCAATCGTCGCGCCCTGCGACGCGAGCCGTTCCGCCGACGTGCGGCTCACATGCGGCACGACGAGCGTTTCAAACCCCGCCTTGATGAGCGTCGCCGCAATCGGCTCGCCGAGCGCCCCTAATCCGATCACTGCAATTGTCTTCGCCATGCCGCGTCCTCCTCATCTGCCATCACGTCTATCGGCCGGTTCTCTACCGCGCAGTGTAGCCCGAAAACGCACCATTGGGAAAGGTGATGGCTGATCGATAGGTTCAGTATTGACTGAACAAGTCGAACACGCTATACCAACCATGAAAGGAGGGCCGTATGTCGCATCTCCCGGAGGACGAGCACACGGCGGAGCAGATGTATATTGAGGACGTCGGGGTCGTATTTGAGCAAGCCGGGTTCCCGCGGATGGCGGCGCGGGTGATTGGCCGGCTGCTCATCTGCGAGCCGCCGCATCAATCTCCCGGCGAACTTGCCGTCGCGCTCCAGGCGAGCAAAGCGTCCATCAGCACGAGCGTTCGCCTGCTCATCCAGTTTGGCATCGTCGAGCGGGTCGCCTTCCCCGGCAAGCGGCGCGACTACTACCGTATCCGTGACGAGGCGTGGTCCCGCATGACGGAGGAGCGTATGGACCTCGTCACCACGATCCGCGAACTTGCCGAGCGGGGTATTGCGCTCCGTGCAGACACGGGCCGCACGGCGGACCTGCGCCTGCGCGAGATGCGAGAGTTCTACGCCTTCTACGAGCGTGAAATGCCGGAAATCATCGCGCGCTGGCGGGAGGAGTGGCAGAGCAAACGGCACGAATAGGACGATTCACAGCGAAAAGAGCGAAGCAATCATGACGGACATCATCGAGACCAGTGCATTGACGAAGCGCTACGGACAGAACCGAGGCATCCATGCGGTGACGTTTTCCGTCTCCGAAGGAGAAGTTTTCGGTTTTCTCGGGCCAAATGGGGCCGGCAAATCCACGACGATTCGCCTCTTGATGGG
>JAICJW010000415.1 GCA_025928215.1 Chloroflexia bacterium
CTCACCGCCCTCGATGCGCATCTGCTTCCCTATGTGGACTGGCTGCCGCCGAAGAGTGGCCTCAATGTCTGGCTGACATTACGGGATGGACTGACGGCGCAGGAAGTGACTGCTGTCGCGCTTGCGGAGGGGGTCGCGACCGTGGCGGGAGAGGCGTTCTATCCGGCGGGTGTGGATGTCGCGTCGAACCGTCTCCGCCTTACCTATGCGGACAATCTGCCCGACATCCTGACCGAAGGTATCCATCGCCTCGCCTATACCTTCGAACGCGTCACCGCGCTCGGCCCCTCCATTCGCCGCACCACCACCGCCCCGGTGTGAAACAAGCAATTGAACCGCGGAGACGCAGAGTCCGCGGTTCAATTGCTTTCGATCCCGCTATTTGCGGAAGGCGCGGGCTGCCATATATCCGAGGCCGGCAGCAATGAGTACCGATTCGATCGGTTTGTGGGAGATCAGTTGCTTCAGATCGCCTACCCAGTCGTCCGGCGTGCTCTGCTGGAGATAGGTGCCGGTCTGCTCAAGCGCATCGGCCGCTTTTGTTGCGGCATTGGCGACGGGATGATCGGGTTCAAGTGTCTGCGTCTTGTCGCGGAGCGAGCCTGCCAGACCGGTCAACTTCTCACCGGCCTGCGTGGATTTCTCATTGGCGGCCTGCTTCGCCAGATCGCCCTTCTCGCCGACTGTGCCGGCTAATTGGTCGGTCTTGCCGGTGACGTTTTCCTTGAGCGCATCCGTCCTTGTCTGCAAGGACGCCCGCATGCTGTCGAGCGTATCCTGCGCCTGGCCGGTAGCGGCGCCGAATCTGCCCTGTGCCTGGCCGCTAAGATCGGTTATCTTCGCCTGGGCTTGTTCTTTCAGGTCATTCGCCCTGCCTTGTGCTGCGTCTCTCAGATCACCGGCTTTCTCTTGTGCCTGACTCGTCAGATCGCCGGCCTTTTCCTGCGCCGCGCTTTTGACATCGGCGGCTTTGTCCTGCGCCTGGCTTTTCATATCATCGGCCTTCTCAGGCGCGTGGGGTGCGGGGCCGTGCCCCGGTGTCGAGACATTCTGCCCCTGCGGGGTTTTGACGGTCCCGTGGTCCTGCGTACCGCCGATTGCCCCCCGGTTCGCCTCCGACGGATGCGTACTGGATGGCTGCGGGGAGCTGTTGGTCGTGCCGTGATGCGCGCCAGTCTCCGCGCTCGATGGCCGCGCGGTATGGCTCTGCGGCGTGCTGCCGGTGCCCTGTGTCGGCGGCATACTGCCAGTACTCTGCTGGCTGCTACCGCTGCTGCCGCCCGGCTTCTGCCCGGATGTGGACTGCGAATGGTGTTGTTGCTCCGGTTGGTGGCGCGCCGGTGTCGCCGCGCTCTTGTCCGCTGTGTCCGTTCGTTTTGGATCGTTTGTGCTCACCCGTTTCTCCTGTTCGCCGTATGCGGCGCTACCCTCGCCGGCATAGCCGACGCCGGTGCCGAGGGGGTTATCTGTGCGGCCCGGATCGTCCGTCGCACGCGACTGGTTCGCCATCTTTTCGCGTTGCGCGTCGAGTGCCTCACGCTCGTGCGTCCCGCCTGCCGCCATCTCAACCGCGTTATCCCGCGATCCATGTGGCTTGATATTCTCGGGCGTCGGTGGGACATACGTCCCTTCGCGGCCCTCATTTCGTCGTTCGGCCATCGCTTCGCTACCTCCTTCTCGCTACCGGCGTACTCGCATGGCATGATGCCCGCCCAGCAGATACTGAGTAAGACAAGCAACGAACGTGCCATAGCCATTCCGATACTAGTAACTATATTAGTGTGACGGATGAGCGCGCATGAAACAAAAAGGAGGGGGCCGAAGCCCCCTCGATCCGCGTGCTGGCTACTGGCTACTTTTTCCAGTAGGCGACGTTCCACAGCGCCGAATCCCATGGCGTGTAGTTCGTGTTGACCAAGGCCTTCGCATGGCCGTTCGCCGAATAGCGATCCACGATCGGAACCTGGTAGTAGTTGGTGACGATGATGTCATTCATCTGCTTCTCAATCGTCGCCCGCTTTTCCGGGTTCAGTTCCGTGGGGAGCTGTGCGGCCAGCTGGTCATACTGATCGTTCTTCCAGCGACCGGGTGAACCGGTCTTCCAGCCATTCGCCTTCTGCGGGATCAGCGCGCTCCGGTAGTTCGTGAGGAAGTCTCCCGCATCCGGATCCGAGGGGCCAGTCGTGTACATGAAGATGTCTTTTTCGCCCCGCTGCGCCGCATCCGGGTTATCGGGCTGGCCGAAGAAGACACCGGCATCGGCATTCTTGATGTCCATCGAGATACCGGCTTGCTGGAAGGACTGCTTGATGACCTGCTCTTCCTTCTCGCGCACCGGATTGACCGTACTCCCGTACACAACCTGCAACTTCACACCGTTCTTGGCGCGGATGCCATCCGAACCTTTTGCCCACCCGGCGGCATCGAGGATCTGGTTCGCCTTCGCGACATCATAGCCGCACTTGTTCGTTGTTGACTGTAGCGCGGGTGGGATGCCAAGGAGGATGTTGCAGGTCGGCTTGGCGGCCGGACCATAGAGGTTCTTGGCGATGCTATCGCGGTCCACGAGCCAGGACATCGCCTCGCGCACCTTCGGATCCGTGAGGAAAGGGTGCGGCGCCGCGAGCGAGGCCTTTTCGCCGTTGACGTCCTTGTTCGGGTCGGTTTGATTGAGGATCATCTGCTCGACGCCGAAGCCGGGGCCGGTATCGAGAATCGCGCCGGCGTCCGTCACCTGCTTGAGGATGTCCGGCGTCACTTGCAGGTTCCACGCGAAGTCCGCGTCGCCCGAGATAACGGCCTTCGCCGCCGTGCCCGCGTCGCCGCCGCCCTTGAGGTCAATCGCCGTGAAGAAGGGCGCGTTCGCCTCCCGATAGGTGTCATTCATCACGTACTGGACATTATCGTTGGGAGTGAAGGACTTCACCTTGTACGGGCCGGTGCCGATTGGTGCGGTGCTGATGATACAATTCTTCGGGTCCGTGCAACTATCGAGTTGCGCCTTCTGGAGCACGACACCCTGCAGGTTCGTGAAGGGTGTGTACCAGGTGGCGGTGGGTGCCTTGAAGGTGATCTTCACCGTCGTCGCATCCGGTGTGTCAATGCTGGCGATGGGGTCATACTGCGAGAAGGACGAAGCGCCGTTCTCCGGTTTGATGACGAACTGCCACGTCGCCTTGACATCCGCCGAGGTGAAGGGTGTGCTGTCAGACCACTTGACGCCGTCCTTCAGTTTCCACGTCACACTCTTGCCATCCGCCGCCACCGAACCATCTGCTGCGGAAGGAATGGATTTCGCGAGGACCGGCACATCCGGATAGACCCCCGCGAGCGATGTTACCGCCAGCGGTTCCTCGACGACCCGCGACGCATCCTCGTCCTTCGTGCCGTTCGCGAGGTGGTCATTGAGGATCGTGGGAGCCTGCCACCAGAGCAGGTGGAGCGTCCCGCCGCCACCGCGCTTCGTCGGCGCCGCGCCCCGTGGGTCCGCGCCGGTGCTCGCCGTCGTCGTCCCTGCCGTCGTGCTACTCGCGGCGGTCGTGCTGCTCGCCGTCGTGCTCGCCGCCGGCTTGGTGCCCGCCGGAGCGCTCGCCGCCGACGCGCTCGTTGCTGCCGGGGCGCTCGTTGCTGCCGCCGGAGCGGTCGGTGCCGCCGCTGCGGGCGCCGTCGTCGCCGCCGGTTTCGTCGCGGCAGCGGGGGTGCTCGTCGCGCTGCCACCGCAGGCGGCGAGCAGCATGGAGAGCGTCATCGTCAGCAGCGCGA
>JAICJW010000360.1 GCA_025928215.1 Chloroflexia bacterium
ACGACGGCGGGCACTTCGCTGGCGAACAGATCCTGGAACTGGTTGTAGAGGATTCTCCGCTCGGTCGGGTTGGTGGCGCGGCGGCCATTCTCCAGCAGTTGATCCGCCTCGGAATCGCGGAAGTTTGTGAAGTTGTAGCCGCCATCCGCCTGCGTCGAGTGCCAGAGGATGTAGGGATCGGGGTCGCCGAGCAGATGATCCCAGCCATAGATCGCGGCATCGAAACGATGCGGCTCCAGATAGGTGCGCTGCAAATCGAAGGAGGAGAGCGCCGTCTTGTTCACCTGCACATCGAAGCCGACCGCCGTCAGTTGCTGCGCGACGATCTGCGCGACGAGCGGCCGCTCGCCGCTCGCGTTCGTGACGAGCGTGAAGGTCAGTTTCTGGCCGTCCTTCTCGCGCGGCTGACCGGCGGCTGTCACCTTCCATCCCGCGTCATCGAGCGTCTTTTTGGCGAGGTCAGGATCGAAGGGATGTTTGGCATTCTCGGTTTTGTATGCCCAACTCGACGGGTGGATCGGGCCATCGCCCGCGATCCCCTGACCGCCGAGCGCGTTCTGCACGAGAGAGTCCCGGTCAATCGCGTAGCTCGCCGCCTGCCGTACGGCACGGTCGGAGAAGATCGGCGACTGAAAATTGAAGAAGAGCGCGGTATAGGCGGCGACATTGTATCCATAGAACTGCCATGCGGCGTCTTTCTGGTTCGGGTTAAGCGCCGTCGCCGTCTGCGCGAGGCGGTCGGGGGGGACATCCGCGAGGCCCATCACGCCCGATTCCTTCGACCGCTTCACGACATCGAGCGCCTGATCGAAGGAGGGGTAATACTGGAAGCGTAGTTCCTGCACGTAGTACGCCGCCTCGGTGATCACTTCGTAGTGTTTCTGCCAGAGTGTCAGATCAATCGCGGGGCCGTTCGGGTCGAGGTTGACGAAGCGGTACGGCCCGGTGCCGACGGGGCTGAGGTTGAAGGGCAGATCGCGCAGCTCCTCCGCCTTGATGCCGCCGAGCAGATGCTGCGGCAGCAGGCCAATCGTCGTGTAACTGAGGAAGGGGGCGTAGCGGTCGGTGAGCGTGAAGCGTACCTGGTTGCCGCCCGGCAGGTCCACCGTGACGGTGCGCCAGAAGTCCGCCAGGGCGGGGTCGCCGGGGAAGTGCGGGTCCTGAATGAGATGGATGGTGAAGAGCACATCCTGCGGCGTGACGGGCTGGCCGTCGTGCCACGTCGCGTTGTCGCGGATATGGAAGGTGTACACTTTGCCCGCCGGATCGAGATCAATCTTGTCCGCGAGATCGCCGTAGACATTGCCCTGACCATCCAGTTTCGACAGGCCGCTGAAGATCAGCGAGGTGACATTCGGATCGGTGTCGGTCTGCGGCAGAAGGGGATTGATCGCTGTCGGCACGCCGCCGACGACCGCTTCCGTGTACCGCCCGCCCCGAATGGGGATTTTCACCTTCTGCGGCTGCTGGGTCGCCGCGGGCGTGCCTTGCTGAGTGACGGGTACGGTCGGGTTGACCGCGAGTTTATTGGACGATCCGCGCCCGAAGATGCCGACGCCGAGCGCGCCAACACCGATTGCGGCAATAATTGCGAGGACAACGAGGCTCGCGGCGCGGTTTGGCCGGCGCGTGGCGGGAGGCCGGCCGGCCGATGGCCGTCGGCGGGGCGGGCGCCTGTTGGGCAGGGATGATCGGTTGCGGGTTGCACTCACCGTTGGGCCGGACTTACTTGATCAGGCTGGCAATAAGGGCGACGACGCAGAAAAGAATCGCGAGACCAATGGTGAAGCGAAAGAGCGACCGCTCAACGCCCCGGCGCGTCCGATAGACGCTGGACTGATCGCCGCCGAACGAGCCGGTGAAGCCGGACCCCTTCGTCTGCAAGAGCACACAGACCACCAACACAATGCCGAGAATCAACTGAATGAGCAAAATCGTATTCTTCACGGCCCGTTCACAATCCTTCCCCATGCGCCACGCGCATTGTGGTTCCTGCACTCCCACCGTGCGGCAGCATACTCCGCCCGCGCGTTATGGTCAAGCACGGCAATGGTGGCTCAGTCACGGCGAATAGACGCTAAATGACGTACGTGCCTCCGGCGTGCGCCCACGCCGTCTCGATGACGCGCGGCGCACCCGCGCCTGTCTCCCCGGCCTCCAATGGCCAGTCACTCGCGCGCCAGGCCGCCGTCCCGCCGTTGACATTGACCACGTTCTGATACCCCATCTGCGCGAGGAACTGCGCCGCACGCAGCGAGCGATAGCCGCTCTGGCAGATCACCTGCACCGGGCGATCGCGCGGCACCTCATCCAGCCGCGCCGCCAGTTCCGCCTGCGGCAGATTTCGCGCGCCCGGCACATGCCCGTGCGCGTACTCCTCCGGCTCGCGTACATCGAGGAGCAGCGTCGCGGGCATCCGGTTTTCCACCGCCGCAATCTCCACGACCGGAATGTCCGGCGTGGACGTCAGCATTGCCCATGGTGCATCCATCACGCCCCGATTCGTCGGCTCGATGGCCGTCATATTCAGGGGGCGGGCGGGGATACCATCGTTGAGCGTCGCGATGAAGGGATCGTAATCCAGCCGTGCCAGCGGGTTGAAGAGACGCTCGAAGCCGATAGTCGTGCTTGGCCGGCCACACATTCCCTTGCCACATGGCCCCTCAAAGTGTCCGGGGAAGACCGCCACCCAATCCGGCAGACGCAGGAGACGGTTCAGGCTGCCATACTGAGCGACCGCATCGCCGCCGCCAAAGTCGGGCCGCCCGACATCGCCAACGAGCAGGGAATCGCCGGTCAGCACCATCGAAGGCTCCGGGCTACGCGGCGGGTTGACGACCAGGAGCGAGATCAACTCGGGCCGATGGCCGGGCGTATGCAGCACCCGCAGGCGCAATTGACCAAGGGCGATCTCCTCGCCATCCTTGAGCGGTTGGAAGGCATAGATCACCTTCGCGGATTCATGGAGGCACAACGCCGCCCCATGTGCGGCGGCCAATCTGCGCGCGCCGGAAACGTGGTCCGCGTGAACGTGCGTATCAATCACGTAGCGCAAGTGAAAGCCGCGCTCGCTCAGAAGCGCCTCGTATTGCTCCGTCTCGATCGCGGGGTCAACGATGGCGGCATCACCCGATTCGCGCGAGGCGATCAGATACGACGCGCATCCGCAGCGTTCATTGAGGATCTGCTTGAAATACATGTCATCTCCTCCGGTTCCAAATCCGACTGATCAGATGCACGCGGGATGCAGAGAGGGGAACAGGGAGAGACGTGGAGCGCATTCTTTATCCCGCGTGCATCTGAGTATATCACATCACCCGGAATGCTTATACTTTATAATTGTGATCGCTATTCTCAATTATGGCGCTTCATCGCCCGCGCGGAGGGCGACACAAAGGAAGAGGGGTGAAGGATGGATCAGCGCTCTCGCTCCACAAGGTCGCGCGCATGCTCCTGCCAGTAGTGATTCGTCTTCGCAACGACCGTGACAATATTCTTGATCTCCCGCTCCAACCGAAAATGAGGGCCGGCGGGGAACCAGAGTACATTGCTCTCGCGCCGCACCATGACATTCTCAACGATGATGGCGCGGAGGAGCCAGAGCGCCATTTCCTCGCTCTCACACGCCAGCCCGATCCATCCGGGCGAATCACTGCGACGAACGGACAACCCCGTGACCATCGTGAGGCCACGTTCCAACTCACGAAGCACTTCCTCATACTTTTCAGGCCGCGCGGCGATGTCATCGGGGCTGACCGGCTCAAGAAGCGTCCCCCGGTGCGGCGGGCCACCGGCCAACGCCAGTTCGCAGTATCCCGTCCATATCTCATCCCACGCGATGGAACCATCGCTGTTGTACGCAAGACCGGCGGCGCCCATCGGCGCGGCGCTGACGCTGACGTTCGGGTCCTGATACCGCGGCGGGAGGATACTCCGTGATCGCTCGATCGTTTCTTGTGGCCACCCATCAACCTGGTCGGTTGCCTGCCGTGGCTCAACGAACACATTGGCTGAAGCGAGATACCGAATATTCGCGAGGAGAGACCGCCGCACCGCATCGGTGATGCCGATCCCCTCCCACAGGAAGAGGTCATCGCCGAGCGCAAGACCGACCTCCGCGTGCAGGCGATGACCGATCCACCGCACGCGGATACTCTCGACCCGTTCGACGCCGCGCACATCTCCCGCGTACTGCTCGATATGATCCACGATCACCGGATCAACACCGTCCATAAGCCGCTGCCAGATACGAACCGTCGCATCCTTCGTGATGAAGACGATGGATACGCCCATCAAGAGGCCGATCATCGGATCAATGATGGGGAAGCCGATCGCCGTGCCACCCACGGCGATCAGAACAGCGAGGGAGGTAAGGCCGTCAATGCGGGCATGGAGGCCATCCGCCACCATCGCCTCTGAACCCATCCGGCGACCGGCGCGAATCTGGAGGAGCGCCACCGCTTCGTTACCGAGAAAGCCGATGATCGCCGCCGCGACAACCCAGGGGATATGCTGCATGGGATGAGGGTGAATGAGCCGTCGCGCCGACTCCCACAGGATATATGCGGCGCTGAAGGCAATCGAAAGCACGATCAGGACACCGGCAACGTCCTCCGCCCGGCCATAGCCGTAGGTATAGCGGCGCGTGGGCGGGCGCTTACTCAGAGCAAAGGCGATCCAGAGCGGAATGGCGGTCAACGCATCGGAAAAGTTGTGTATGGTATC
>JAICJW010000031.1 GCA_025928215.1 Chloroflexia bacterium
ATGGGGAGGATAGGATGCAGTTCGTCCGCTACATGGCCGATGGTGGGGCGCGTTATGGCGTGCTCGAAGGAACGCAGGTGCTCGCCGCGACGGGTGATCCCGTATCTGGTCTGAAACCCGGTGCGGCGGTCGGCGCGCTCGATAGTTTGACGCTTCTGCCGCCCGTGCATCCAGGCAAGATCGTCGCCGTCGGCTTGAACTATGTGGATCATGTCAAGGAAGGCGGCCGAGACCGCGACGTGCCGGACGAGCCGGTTATATTCATGAAGCCGCAGAGCGCGCTCATCGGCAACGGGGCGACGATTGAGTTGCCAACCGATACCGAGAACATTCACTACGAGGCGGAACTCGCCGTGGTGATCGGCAAGCGGGCGCGGCGCGTCTCGGAAGCGGACGCATACGACTATATCCTCGGCCTCACCTGCGGGAACGATGTCTCCGCGCGTGTCTTGCAGGCGAAAGATGGGCAATGGACCCGCGCGAAGGGCTTTGATACCTTCCTGCCGCTCGGCCCTGCCGTCACGGTCGGATTGCGCGCCGATGATCTCAGTGTCCAATCCCGCCTCAATGGAGAGGTGCGACAGAGCGCGCGGACCTCGCAGATGATCTTCAGCGTGCCAAAACTGGTCGCCTTCATCTCCCGCGTCATGACGCTCGATCCTGGCGATGTGATTATCACCGGCACTCCGGCGGGCGTCGGCCCGATGAAGCCGGGTGATACGATTGAGGTCGAAGTGGAGGGAATCGGCGTGCTGCGCAATCCCGTCGCGGCGGAATCGGCCTAAGATGTTGGCAAAACCGCCAAGAGAACGAAGAGGAGAGAAGTGCTTGCGATTCTCCTTTCTCATTCCTGTCATGGCGTCCTGGCGGTTCGATTTCCCGAACGGATGAATGTGCGAAAGGGAGTCACTGATGGCACAGGTGCAAGCATCGCGGCTGGAAAGTTTATTCTCCGATCAGGCAAAGGCGCTGCCCGCCGGCGCGCCGCAGGGATTCTCGGCGGGCAGCGCTGACCGGATCTCCTTCACCGGCGGCTTTCCCGATCCAAATAGTCTGCCCGCAAGGAGCATTGCTGAGGCGACGGCGCGGGCGATGGAGAAGAATGGCAAGTGGGCGCTCCAATATGGCGCGTCTGTTGGCTATGCCGGCCTGATTGACCAACTGCGTACGAAACTATCGCGCGATAACGGCGTGATCGTCGAGCGCGAGAATGTCCTGATTACTGCCGGAGCATCGCAGGCGATTGACCTCGTCTGTAGCGCGATGCTCAACCCCGGCGACATCATCCTCTCCGAGGAGCCGACCTGGCAGGGCGCGGTGAAGTTGTTCAATGCCCATCACGCGACATGCGTCGGTGTGCCAATGGACAACGAAGGAATGCGGATGGATGTGCTGGAGAGCCGCCTCGCGGAGTTCAAAGCGCGGGGCGTCCAGCCGAAATTCATCTACACGATTCCCACCTTCCAGAATCCGACTGGCGTGACGACGCCCCTGCACCGGCGTGTGCGCCTCCTTGAACTGGCGAAGGAGTACAATGTCGCCATTCTCGAAGATGACGCGTATTTTGACCTCCGATTCTCCGGTGAACGCATCCCAATGCTCGTGACGCTCGACGACGCGGGCCTCGTCATGTATACCGGCACCTTCTCCAAGATCATGGCGGCGGGGATGCGCCTTGGCTGGTGCGTCGGCCCGGCGACGCTGATTGAGAAGATGGCAAAACTGAAGGCCGATGGCGGGACAAGCCCCTTCGCGTCAAATGTCGCGGCGGAGTACGCGGCGTCCGGTGAACTCGAACAGCACGTCGGCGAATTGATTTCCATCTATCGCAACCGGCGCAACACGATGCACGAGGCGCTCACGGCAGAGATGCCGGAGGGTGTCGAATGGTCAGAGCCGAACGGGGGATTCTTCCTCTGGTTGACCCTGCCTGAGGGGTGCGATTCCGTGAACATGCTGCCCGAGGCGCGGGCGCACGGCGTTGATTTCCTGCCGGGAACGGGCTGTTACTTCGATGGTAGCGGCCGGCGCAATATTCGCCTCTCGTTCTCCTTCTCCGATGAGGAGGCGATTCGGCGGGGGGTCAAAATCCTCGCGGGCATTATTCGCGAATATGCCCCATCCCGATAGTCGCCGCTGGGCCGGACAGTTGAGAAAGAATTGTCCGGCCCAGCTTGCTTTTTTTGCATGTATACAATGAGTGTATACAATACGTATCGTCCAATCCGTGATATGTGTACAATCTGTATGTAGGGGCGTGCGGTGTGGTAATACGGGCAGGGATTGATGTCGGCGGCACCAATACCGACGCGGTGATCCTCGACGGTCGTCGCTTGCTTGGGTCGGCCAAACGCCCCACTTCAGAGGATGTGACGGAGGGGATCGTCACCGCGTTGTCCGCCGCGATTCATGATGCAGGTATCGCAGCAGCGGCAATCGGTCGGGTGATGATCGGCACGACGCACTTTACCAATGCGGTGGTGCAGCGTCGCGATCTGCTGCGGACGGCGGTGATCCGTCTTGCCGCGCCCGCGTCGGCGATTTTGCCACCGTTCGTTGATTGGCCGGGCGATGTGCGGGCTGCGGTGGATGCACGCGGCCTCATCGTGCCGGGTGGCGTGGAATTCGATGGCCGACCGTTGAGCGCATTCGATCCCAGTGCGATCCGCGATGCCGTCAAGACGCTCGATGCGGCCGCTGTCGAGGCGGTAGTGATCTCGGCGGTCTTTTCTCCGGTCTCCGATGCGCAGGAGCAGGCGGCGGCGGCAATCGTCGCTGACGCGATGCCCGGTGTGCCGGTCGTCTGTAGCGCGGATATTGGCCGTATCGGCCTGCTCGAACGGGAGAATGCGGCAGCGCTCAACGCGGCATTGATCCGCCTGGCCGAACGTACGACCGATGCGTTCACGGCAGCACTCGCGCGGATGGATCTACGCGCCGAACTCTATCTGACGCAAAATGATGGCACCTTGATGCGCGCGGCGGACGTGCGCCGGTTTCCCGTACGGACGTTCGCCTCCGGGCCGACGAACTCGATGCGCGGAGCGGCATATCTCTGTGAAACCGGTGATGCGATTGTTCTGGACATCGGCGGAACGACGACGGACGCGGGCGCGCTTGTGCATGGCTTCCCGCGCGAGGCAGGCGCGGCGGTCGCTGTCGGTGGCGTGCGGACAAACTTTCGCATGCCGGATCTCGTTTCGATTGGCCTCGGCGGGGGCAGCATTGTCTCGGAAGATGGCGCGGTCGTTGGGCCACGCAGTGTCGGCAACCGGCTGATTGCGGAGGCACGGGTCTTCGGCGGGGCGGTAATGACCGCGACGGATATCGCCGTCGCGCTCGGTCGCGGTGCGCTGGGCAGTGATCCGCACGTACCATACGCGGTCGCTGCGCGCGCGAGTGCGACGATAGACGCGATGCTCGCCGACGTCGTGGATCGCATGAAGGCGACTGCCGCCGATGTGCCGGTAATTCTCGTCGGCGGTGGCGCGCTGCTGGTCGGTGAGGCGGCGATGCCGGGAGTCGCGTCGTTCCTGCGGCCCGAACATGGCGATGTGGCGAACGCGATTGGCGCCGCCCTCGCTCAGGTGAGCGGCGAGGTTGATCGCGTCGTCTCGCTCGACAATGGGAGCAGAGGGGAGATAATCGAGGCGGCGCTCCGCGATGCCCGTCGTGCCGCGGTGCGGGCCGGGGGGGCGGAAGCGTCGCTCGCCACGGTCGAGGTGGACGAAGTGCCGCTCGCCTATCTGCCGGGCAATGCCGTGCGTATGCGCGTAAAAGTGGTCGGTGACCTGCAATGATCGGAGATCGCGATGCTGATCGTTGACGAGGGCGTTGCGGAGGCGATCGCGATTGGCGCGGGCATTCTCGGCACGGGTGGGGGCGGCAACCCCTATCTGGGCTTCCTGATGACGCGTGAGATGCTGCGTCAGGGAGCGACGATCGCCCTCGTCGGCGTTGAGGCGGTGCCGGACGACGCGACCGTGTGCGGCATCGGTTCGATGGGCGCACCGACCGTCGGCATCGAGAAGTTGCCGCGTGGGGACGAACCACTGGCCGCGCTCCGCGCGCTGGAAGCGCATACCGGCCGCCGTGTCACGCATCTGATCGCCGGTGAGGTCGGCGGCGCGAATGCGATGCAACCGCTCATTCAGGCCGCGCTCGGTGGCTTGCAGGCAGTGGACGGTGACGGTATGGGGCGCGCCTTCCCCGAACTGCAACATTGCACCTTCTCGATTGGCGGTGTGCCATGCACTCCGGCTGCCATCGCGGATTGCCACCACAACACGGCAGTTTTCCCCGCCCTGCGCGATACGCGGACGCTCGAACGATTCGCGCGCGCCGTGACGGTGCAGATGGGCGCGCGTGCCGGGTACGCCTTTCCGATCATGACGGGGGCGGAGATGAAGCAGACGGCGGTGCGCGGTTCGTACACCCTGGCGCACGCCATCGGACGGGCCGTGCTGTCGGCACGTGCCACACACACCGATCCTGTCCCCGCGATTCTGGCGGTGACGGACGGTGTTTTGCTCCTGCGCGGGCGGATCGTGGACGTCGAGCGGCGCTTGGCCGCCGGTTTCGCGCGCGGCCTGCTGCGCATCGCCGGGACGGGCAGCGACGCCGGACGCGAGGTCGAAATTGCCTTCCAGAATGAGAATCTGATCGCGTGGGATGGGCCGAACCGGCAGCGCGTTCTGGCGACCGTCCCCGATCTGATTACCCTCGTGGATGAGGAGAGCGGCGACGCTGTGACGACCGAGATCACGCGGTACGGATTGCGTGTCGCGGTGTTCGGTATTCCGGCGCCCGTGCAACTCAAAACGCCCGGTGCACTCGCGGTGGTCGGGCCGGAGGCATTCGGCTATGACGTGCCATTCGCCCCACTTTCCGGCAGCTATGGCGGGAATGTTTTGTCTGGCACGTAAGGGATTTTACATTGTTTTTACAACTGCTGGCACGTATTCTTACAGCGATGCGCTAGGCTTGCAGCGCACCTGATCCGGTGTGCGGAAGGGCATCTATGCATACGATTCGCGGCAAACTGAGCCTCGCGTTCCTCGTGATTATCGCGGTGTGCCTGATCCCGACGAGCGCCGCCACCGCATACGTGATCCGCAACTATCAGCAGCAAGATGCAATCGAACGGCTCTCGTCGTTCGGCCAGACCGTCGCGGGGGCCGCGAGCGCGCCGAAATTCGCGCAATTCACGCCGGCGGAAATCGTCAATCTCTTCAATGGGCAAAAGAGCAGCAATGTGCTGGTCGTCTACACGGATGCGCGCGGCGTCGTGCAGGCGGATAGTGAAAATAAGTACAGTGGAACGACGTGGACGGTGCCGGAGAACCGGCCGGAGAACCGCACCCTGCCGCAACGACCGGAATATAAGGGCAAATTCACTGGCCCAGACGGCAAATCCCTCGCGGTGGCGACCTATCGCGTCGAACGGCGGCGGCTTCCGACCAGCGCAAACCCGACGACGGGCGCTACGGTGGACCAACAGGCAACGACCGCCTTTATCATCGTCGCCGTCCCGTGGAACGCCCTGAGCGATGCGTGGTCGGTGATCTTTGGCCGGTTGAAATGGGTTGTGATCGCCGCGCTCCTCCTTTCAATCCTGGTCGCCTTCGCGCTTTCGCGGTCGCTGACCTCGCGCTTGCGTACACTGACGCAGGGCGCGAACGCGATGGCAAGCGGTGACTATGACCGCGCGATGCGGCTCGCGAAGGTGCGATCGAGCAACGACGAGATTGGCGATCTCGCGAACGCGTTCCAAACGATGGCGGCGAATGTTGGTCGCGCGCAGCAGGCGCAGCGCGATCTGGTGGCGAATGTCTCGCATGAGTTGAAAACGCCGCTCACCTCAATTCAGGGCTTCTCGCAGGCAATGCTCGATGGCACGGTGACGCTGGACACCGAGTATCAGGACCTCGCGCAGATAATCCAGCAGGAATCTCAGCGGATGCGCCGCCTCGTTGAGCAGATGCTCGAACTCTCGCGCCTTGAGTCCGGCACCGTCCATCTCGATGTCGCGCCGGTCCGGGTGGATGAACTGGTCGAGAATGTCGGCAAGCGCTATGCGCGCCTCGGTGAGGGGAAGGGCGTCGCCGTGCGCTGGGCCTCACCGCCCCATCTCCTCTTAGATGCCGATGCCGGCAGGCTCGAACAGGTGCTTGTCAATCTTCTCGACAATGCCCTACAGTATACGGACACTGGCGGTGAGGTAACACTGATTGCGCAGGCCGCACGCGCAAATCACGTTGAGTTCGTGATTAAGGACACGGGTCGTGGCATCCCGGCGGATGATCTGCCACGGCTTTTCGAGCGGTTTTACCAGGTGGAGCGCGCCCGGACCGGGCAGGGGAAGCATGTCGGCCTCGGCCTCGCCATTGTCCGCGAAGTAGTGGATGGGCATCAAGGCGAAATTCGCGTCGTAAGCACCGTCGGCGCCGGAACGACGATTACGATTTCGATTCCGAACCCAGGGGGCAGCGCGCAGTGGGCGGTGGGCAGCGGGCAGCGGGCGGCGGGTAGCGGTCAACAGGCAACGGTGGCGCGGTAGGATTGAGTGGGGGAATGGGGTGAACATGCGGGGTCGGCTGCTTCTTTCGCGGCGCTCACCGGTCGTCGCGATGGTCATTTTGCTTGCCAGCACCGTCACTGCCTGTGGGGTGCCGGGTATCCCGTCGAACACGAACATTACGCCCACCGGGCAGACGGCGAAGGTGCAGCGCAGCACGATCCAGACGACGGTTGGCGCGAGCGGTGTCGTGCAGCCTCTGCAAGAGGTGACACTCAATTTCCCCAGTGGCGAGATCATCAAGACGATCAATGTCACGGTTGGCCAGCGCGTCAAGGCGGGTGATGTCCTCGGCACGGTTGACGTCGCCGATCTCCAACTCGCCTTGCAGCAGCAGCAGTCGAACGTCGCCTCGGCGCAGGCAAAATACGATTCGGTCGCCGCCGGTGCCTTGCCGAAGGATATCGCGGTCGCGCAGGCAAATGTTGATGCCGCACGCGCCAAATATCAGGCAACCGCGACGATCAACCCAAAGGACATCACGGTCGCGCGGGCGAATCTCGATCAGGCAATCGCCTCGTACAACGGCGTCGTTGCCGGTACCGTCACGCCGCAGGATATCGCCAATGCGGAGGCGAATGTGCGCTCCGCGCAGGCGAAACTCGACGCTTTGAATGCCGGGCCGCTCAAGGCGGACGTTATCTCGGCGCAGAGCAAGCTGCAGCAGGCGCAGCAGAACTTCGATAAGGTGAAGGCGGATAGCGCCAATACCAAGCAGCAGGCGGAGATCAAGTGGCAGCAATCCGCCGATGCGACGAAGTCCGCGCAGCGGGCATTCGACATCGCGAATGCCACCTATCAGCAGGCCAAGGCGACCAACATTGACCCCAGCGCATCAGGGGGCGGCACGACCGCCGGAAAGGGTACGCCGGCGGCGGCGGTGCCAACGATTACGCCGCTGAAACTCGCCACCTTCAAGCAGGCGGCGGACAGCGCCTATCTCACCGAGCAGCAGGCGGAGAAGACGCAGGAAGCGAACCGGCTCGCCTATGAGAACGCCAAACAGGATGAGATCAACAATGTGGCGACGGCGCAACAGCAAGTGAACGACGCACAGTCCGCTGTGAGCAAGCTGGTCGCGGGGCCGACGAACGAGGACGTGACGCAGGCGCAGGCAGCGGTGGATCAGGCGAAGGCGAGCCTCGACAAACTGAAGAACGGGCCGACGCCGTCCGATGTGGCGAAGGCGCAGGCGAGCATTGACTCGGCGCGGGCGACCCTCAACGATTTGCTCGCCGGGCCGAAGCAGACCGATCTTCAGCAAGCGCAGGCGGGTGTGGATTCGGCGCAGGCGACCCTCAATGATCTGCAGGCGGGCGCGAAGCCAACGGACCTGGAGACGGCGCTGGCAGCGCTCGACCAGGCGAAGGCGCAGCGCGATGTGGCGCAGTTGAAGGTGGATCAGGGCACCGTCACCGCGCCCTTCGCCGGGATCCTGACGCAGGTGAATGGTGTCCCCGGGCAGCCGAGCAGCGCCAGTACGTCTGGCGCCAGTGCGACGACGACCACCGCGCCGAACTTCGACCTCGTTGACGATTCGGAGTTGCACATTGATGTCAACGTCTCGGAGAGCGACGCGGCCAATGTGAAGGTCGGGCAGTCGGCGACGATCACGCTCGATTCGGTGCCTGGGCAGGCGCTGCAAGGGAGCGTGCAGCGGGTCAACCCGGTGGCGACGACGACCTCGAATGTCACGGCATTCCCGGTGCGGATCGTGCTCGCCCCAACGACGGCGACGGTGCGGCCGGGGGCAAACGCGACGGTGCAGATCGTCACTGCGCGGGTGGCCAATGTGCTGACTGTGCCATCACGGGCGGTTCAGACGATCAATGGACAGCCGGCGGTGACGGTGCTCTTCAATGGCGCGACCTTCCTCGTCCCGGTCCGCACGGGCCTCACCGACGGGCGCAATACGGAAATCACCAGTGGGCTGAACGAAGGCGACACGGTCGTCCTCCCCACTGCCGGGGCGACGGGTGGCGGCGCGCCGGGCGGCGGCGGCCCGGGCGGCGGCCCGGTGGTCGTCCGGGGAGGATAAGCGGGACCATGACGATTGAAGTGCGCAACCTGACGAAATCCTATCAGACGGGCGAGTTCAATTTGCAGATCCTTAAGGGGATCAGTTTCATGGTCCATGACGGTGAACTCTGCGCGATCATGGGGCCGTCCGGTTCCGGCAAGAGCACGCTGATGAATATCCTCGGCTGCCTCGATACACCGACCGAGGGGGAATATCTGCTCGATGGCGAAAACGTCGCGACCTTCGATGAGACCCGCCTCGCGCAGGTGCGCAAACGGAAAATCGGCTTCGTCTTCCAGTCCTTCAATCTGCTGAAGCGGACGACGGCGCTCGATAATGTCGCCTTGCCACTCCTGTATGCGGGGGTCGAAACACATGAGCGGCACGAGCGGGCGATCGCGGCGCTCAACGCGGTTGGGCTGGGGGACAGACTGGATCACAAGTCGAACCAGTTATCGGGCGGCCAGCAGCAGCGCGTCGCCATCGCCCGGGCGCTCGTCACCACGCCGTCGCTGATTCTCGCCGATGAGCCGACCGGGAACCTTGACTCCCAATCGTCGGTCGAGGTGATGGATATTTTCCAGCGCCTCAATGCCCAACTCGGTATTACGATCATGTTTGTGACGCACGAACCGGACATCGCGGGGTACACCCGGCGCGTACTGCGCATCCGTGACGGCTATCTGGGGGCGGACGAACCGATCCACGAACCCCGCTCCGCTGCCGCTGAGATCGCCGCACGTACGGACGTGATCCCCTTCCCGGTGACGATCTGATACCGATCGGCATGACGCGGTTTGGGGAGTTTTTCTCGGTGATCGCAGGCTCTCCGGCCTGCTACCACCGAAATGGAGTACGAAGCGGGGAAGGTGAACACTGATGCGTCGTCGTGCGATCACGATTCTGGTTCTTGCGATCATCGTCGCGGCATTTTTCGGGACATGGCGGATCGCGTACCGGATGGGCGAATCTGATGGCCGGACGAAGGTGGGTGCGGCGCGCGCGGCGTTCCTCGCGCGTTCCGGCGGGGCGCCGCAGCCAGCGGGCAGCGGGCAGCCGGGGGCAGGAGGCGGGCGGCAGGCGGGCGGTGATTCGGCGGTGACGGGATCGGCAGCAAGCGGGACGACGCCGAGCGGGACGCGGGCGAGCGGATCGGCACGGGCGGGCGGCACGGGCAGCAGCCTCACCGGGCATGTGACCAAGATTGATGGCAACTCCATTAACCTTCAGCAGACCGACAATACAACGGTGATCGTGACGACGGATGGCACCACCACGATTGAGAAATTGGTCCCGGGCGCGCTCAGCGATCTGAAAACGGGCGATCTGATCACCGTGGATGGCACGAAGACGGGCGATACGGCGTTCGACGCGAAGACGATCACGAGCCTCGGCCAGCGGGCGGGGGGAGGCGGTCAGCAGGCAGCGGGTGGCAACTCGCCCAGAGGGCGCCCGGGCGCAGCGGGCGGCACGGGAGGGCAAGCGTCCCCACCGGGTGGCGGGGCGGCGGTGACGGGGCGGATTACGAGCATCGCGAGCGGCACGATCACCGTGCAAGGATTCGATGGCACGTCGGTGACGGTCACATCGTCCCCCGCGACCGTAGTGATGACGCGGCAACCGGGGACGCTCGCGGACATCAAGACCGGCGATCTCCTCGTCGTGCAAGGCGCGCAGACCGGTGCCACCGGCTTCCTCGCGCGGAGTATCATCAATCAGGGCGCGAGCGGTTAAGGAGCGGTGGTCAGTGAGCGGTGGGCTGTGAGTGGCATGTGAATCACGAGGATGCGGGCAGGGTGTGGCGTGCCGCGTGGTGCGGATATTGAATGCTACCGCCCACTGCCCACCGCTCATTACCCACACAGAGGGGGCACTATGGCACGGACGATCCTCGTTGTTGATGATGAGCCGAACATCACACGGCTGCTGGGGATGTATCTCACCAAGGAAGGGTACACGGTCGAGACCGCCAGCGACGGTACAACGGCGGTCGCGAAGGCGCGGACGACGCGTTATGCCCTGATTCTGCTCGACCTGATGCTGCCCGGTATGGACGGCCTGGAGGCGTGCCGCACGATCCGGCGGACGAGCGATGTGCCGATCATTATGCTCACGGCGCGCTCCGAGGACGTGGATAAGATCGTTGGCCTCGAAGTCGGGGCGGACGATTACGTCACCAAGCCCTTCAACCCACGTGAACTCGTCGCTCGCGTAAAAGCGGTGCTGCGCCGGTACGAGGCGGCGGCATCACCGGAGCGGCAGGTACTCACCGTCGGCGACCTCACCGTTGATCTGGACCGGCGCGAAGTGCGCGTCGGCGATGAATTTGTCGAAGTGCGCGCCAAGGAATTCGCGCTGCTCGTCGCCCTCGCGCGGCGGCCTGGCGTCGTCGTCCCGCGGGACCGGCTGCTGAACGATGTCTGGGGCTATGAATACAGCGTGGATACACGCACTGTTGATGTGCATATCTCGACGCTCCGTGACCGGCTAATCAATGCCAGTGCCCGTATCGAGACGGTGTGGGGCGTCGGCTACAAACTGGTGGCGGCGGATAGTAAATGAGCTGTAGGCCGTGGGCGTTGGGCAAGGGTCAGAGCGCAAAAAAAGACGGCCACCATCGGCCGTCTTTCGTCTTTCAATGGCTCCCGGACCAGGATTCGAACCTGGAACCTAGCGGTTAACAGCCGCGCGCTCTACCGTTGAGCTATCCGGGAACGGTGTCCCTCCGAGCGGCATCTTAACACGGCTTTACGCACGCTGCAATACCTATGATTGGGCATCGTCGAGGGCGTCGCGCACATATTCCGCGTGCCCCTGCGGCTTAACGTTGAAGTAGACTGCTTGCACGATGCCATCGCGCGAGACGACGAAGGTGCTGCGCGCGATGCCCATGTAGGTCTTGCCGTACATGCTCTTTTCTACCCAGACGCCATGCGCCTGTGCGGTGGCGGCGCCTTCATCCGAGAGGAAGAGAAAGGGCAGGCCATTCTTCTCCTGAAAGGTATGGAGTGGCGGGATCGGGTCGGGGCTGATGCCGACGACGTGATACCCCAGGCGGTCAAAATCGGCCTTCAGATCACGGAAGGCCACTGCTTCAGTCGTTCAGCCATCCGTATTCGCTTTGGGGAAGTAAAAGAGGACCATCCCCCGGTGGTCACGCACGAGATCGGCGACGGTGTGCGTCGCGCCGTCCGTCCCGAGCAGGCTAAAGTCGGGCAATGGAGCGCCGACGGTTGGCACGCTGTTGTCTGTGGTCGCCAATGAGAAACCCCTTTCATTGTTCGGAGTGATTATCGCACTGCGAACTTCGAACGCTAAGCCCCGAATTACCTACTTCTTGGTCGCTTCCGCGAACGCCTGCTCCATCTTCGTCTGCGCGGCCTTCGCTGCATCCTGCGGCGACTTGTTCGAGACGACATCCTACGGGTGTGAGGCTCGGTAACGTGATCGAGAGGAAGCGGCAAACGGCACTGGCACCGTCCATCGCCGCCTCATATTGTTCCGTGGGGGTCGCCTGCATGCCTACTAGGAACGTCATCGTAGGTCAATTGCCATCCCGGCTGTGTCGTCCCATCGTGTATCATCGTCTGCTCTCGCTACGATACGCAACGAAGACCGTCTCGTCAACCGGACAGAGATGGGGGGACGCACCGGCATACACCGTGCGCGGGGACCGTGGTATGGCAGCGCGATAAAAGCGAGGAATGGTACGCCCGGAGGGACTCGAACCCCCAACCTTCTGATCCGAAGTCAGACGCTCTGTCCAATTGAGCTACGAGCGCACGCAGGAAGGAAGAGTGGGGTGCCTCACGGGGCTCGAACCCGTAACATCCGGCTCCACAGGCCGGCGCTCTGCCGATTGAGCTAGAGGCACCATAGTGCATTCGGGGGTGTCAGGCGCGTAAGCCGGGTTCTGTTCACGCACTGCTGCGCTGATGACCATCTCTCTCCGCCCCGACGAGCGGGACGGGCCGCGTCGTCGCCTTCGCGGCTGCTCTCGACTTTCGGTCTCGGCGAGCCACCGTCAGCAACCGGGATCGGCTGCGTGCGACCGGATCGGAGATTGCAGCAGGGAGGATTGCCCGTTTCATCCGGCCCGCCGAAGCGGCCGGCACCGTTTCTGTTGCTCTCAGGCGGTTACCCGCCCGCCCGCCTCAGGCGGGACTGTCAGCGCCGTGAAGCGCTTCCCCGGCTTTCGCCGGGCACCCTGCTCTGTGCTGCCCGGACTTTCCTCTACGGCTTGCGCCACAGCGGTCATCCTGCCCAACACCCCGTATTGCCTTGTCAACGCGCCGCGCATCTCAACGGAGGCACGGCCTCAGGGAGACGAAAGAGTGGTGCCGAAGGAGGGATTTGAACCCTCACGCCCCTACGGGCACTACGCCCTGAACGTAGCGCGTCTGCCGATTCCGCCACTTCGGCCAATGGAGCCGACGATCGGATTTGAACCGATGACCTGCTGTTTACGAAACAGCTGCTCTGCCGCTGAGCTACGTCGGCGCTCTCGCCGCAGGGATTCTACCATGCGTCAGATACAAGCGCAATATGCCGTTTTCGCCCTTCGTAGTGTCCGCATTTTCCCTAAAGGCACATGCCTTGCCCACAAGTCACGTACCCTGGCGCATTCCTGTGTCTCACCGACACGACATTGACTGATCGGCACGAGCGGGCTACACTAAATCTCGTAGCAGATACGTGGGAGGCGACTAATGGCGGATGAGCAAACGACGGGGGCCGCGGTCCAGTTCGGGCAGACGCTGACGCGCCTCCGCACCGCGCAGCGGCTCTCGCAAAATCAACTCGCGCAGCGTGCCGGTCTCAATCACTCGTACATTAGCCGCCTGGAATCGGGCGGTCGCGGTGATCCGTCGCGCGTCGTCGTCGAGCAATTCGTCGGCGCGCTCGGCCTCGATCCCGCGGGCCGCGATGCCGATGATCTCCGCATGGCGGCGGGCTTTCTGCCCATTGATCCGGCGCACTTGCTGACCGGCGAGACCTCGCTCGCCAAGTTGGCCGCCCTCCTCGAAGAAACGAACTTACCGGAGCCATCGCGCACCACCCTGCGGCGCATCCTCGCATTGCTTGTTGAGGAGTACACACGAATCGCGCTGGGCGGTGGGCAGTGAGCGGTGGGCAGCGATGGTCGGTATCGCCTCATTGCCCGGTCCCGTATGGACAGTACGTACGCGCTTTGGTAGGCTGAACGTACAAGGTGATCGTCGCAATCAGGCGGCTTCGGCGGCATCAATCGAGGAGACCATATGGCAACGGGTTCTTCCATGCGGCAGTCGGTCGAATTCGCGCATCTCCATCTCCACTCGGAGTTTTCGCTCTTAGATGGGATGGGGAAGATTCCCGACTACATGGCGCGGATGGAAGAACTTGGCATGACGGCCGCCGCGCTGACCGATCATGGCATGATGTATGGCGCGATGGATTGGATGAAGGCGGGGAAGAAGACGGGTTTCCGCACGATCGTCGGCATGGAGGCGTATGTCGCGCCCGAGGGGCGGCATGAGCGGAAGAAGTCGCCGATCCATCATCTGACCCTTCTGGCACGCAACGAGACCGGCTACCGAAATCTCCTCGAACTGGCAAGCAAAGCGAGTTTGGAGGGGTTTTATTACAAGCCGCGCATTGACTACGACCTCCTTGCGCAAAAGGCGGACGGGATCACCTGCCTCTCCGGATGCCTCTCCTCGCACCTCGCGTCGCACATCATCCATGACCGCGACGACGCGGCCCGCCAGTTGATTGACGACATGACCCAGTGGTTCGGGCGCGATCACCTCTTTCTCGAAGTGATGGATCATGGCATGCCCGAACAGCACAAGATGACGAAATTCCTGATCGAGGAGGGGAAACGAACCGGCCTGCCGCTCGTTGCGACGAACGATGTGCACTTCGTCCGCCGCGAGGATCATCCCGCGCACGACATCTTGCTCTGCATCCAGACGGGCGCGACGGTGGATGATCCCAACCGCTTCGCGAGCAAGACCGACCAGATTTATATGAAGAGCGGCGATGAGATGCTCGAACGATTCCACGAGATCCCGGAGGCCGTCGCGAATACGATGCGCGTCGTCGAGCAGTGCGATCTGCGTCTCGGCAACCCCGGCTTCCTGATGCCGCACTTCGCGGTGCCCGATGGCTTCACCCCCGCGACCTATCTGGAGCATTTGTGCCGCGAGGGCGCACAGCGTAAGTACGGCCATGTGGATGGCGAGGTCGCCGAGCGGCTGGCCTTCGAACTTGGCGTCATCACCGATATGGGCTTCCCGACCTACTTCCTCGTCGTCTGGGATTTCGTCCGCTACGCGAAGGAGCATGGTGTCCTTGTCGGGCCGGGGCGCGGCAGCGCGGCGGGCAGCATCGTCGCCTATGCCCTCGATATTACGACGGTTGACCCGCTGCGGCACGGCCTGCTCTTCGAGCGTTTCCTCAACCCGTCGCGCATCTCGATGCCCGATATTGACATAGATTTCGCGGACGACCGCCGCGACCTGATAATTAAGTATGTGACCGAGAAATATGGCACGGAGCAGGTCTCGCAGATCATCACCTTCGGGACGCTTGCCGCGCGTGCGGCGATCCGCGATGTCGGGCGCGCGCTCGGCATGCCCTACGGCGACGTGGATCAGGTGGCGAAGTTGATCCCACAGGTGCCCGCGCACCCGGTCTCCATCGGTCAGGCATTGGAGCAGGTGCCCGATCTCAAGGCGCTGCACGACAAGGATGCCAGTGTCCGGCGGCTCTTAGATACCGCGCGGACGCTCGAGGGCGTCTCCCGCCATGCCTCGACGCACGCCGCGGGCATCGTCATCTCGCGTGATCCGCTCATTCAGCATGTGCCGCTGCAACGCACCGGGACGGGCGACAATGCGGGCATCACGACGCAGTATCCGATGGGCTGGCTCGAAGAACTCGGCCTGTTGAAGATGGACTTTCTTGGCCTCAAAACGCTCACGGTGCTGACGAAGGCGCTCCACCTGCTCGAACGGCGCGGCATCACCGTGGACCTCGATACCCTCGACCTTGAAGACCCCGCCGCGTATGCGCCGCTGATGCGCGGCGAGACGATGGGCATCTTCCAGCTGGACCAGCCGACCGGCCAGCGCATCTGCGCCCTCGTCAAGCCGCGCAACTTCGCCGAGATCGTCGCCGTTGGCGCGCTCGCCCGGCCCGGCCCGATGGAGCATGCCCCGCGCTTCGCGGCGCGCAAGGAAGGCCGCGAGGAAGTGAGCTACGCCCACCCCGATCTGGAGCCGGTGCTTCGCGAGACGTATGGGTTCGCGCTCTTTCAGGAACAGGTGATGCAGATCGCGCGGGTGCTCGCGGATTACTCGCTCGCCGAGGCGGACAGCTTGCGCAAGGCGATGGGCAAGAAACTGCCCGCCGAGATGGCGAAGCATCGCGACCGGTTCGTGCAGGGCTGCGCGAAGAAGGGCGTCGCGAAGAAGACCGCCGAACCGCTCTTCGAAGAGCTGGAGAAATTCTCCGGCTACGGCTTCAACAAGGCGCACTCAACGTGCTACGGGCTGATCGGTTATTGGTGCGCGTGGCTCAAGGCGCACTACCCCGCCGAATTCCTCGCCGCCATTCTGACGAGCGAGCAGGGGGACACCGCGCGGGTCGTCCAGTTGATTGCCGAATGTCGGCGCATGAAGATCGCCGTGTTGCCGCCTGACATTAATCGCAGCGAGCGGGATTTCAGTGTCGAGGAGACGGGGCGGACGCGAGACGACGGCGAACCGGAACGCGCCGTGCGGATCGGTCTGAGCGCGATCAAGAACGTCGGCGTCGGTGTCGTGGATGCGATCATCGCCGCCCGTGCGGAGCAGCCCGCGAAGCGGTTTGTCGGGCTGGCGCAATTCTGCGCCAGTGTGGGCGCCCAAGTGAACCGGCGCGCCGTGGAGTGTCTGATCAAAGTCGGCGCGATGCGCGACGTAGGGAACGGCCAGCAGCTTATGCTCGCGATTGAGAGCGCGATGGCGGCGGCGCAGGCGACGCGCAAAGCGGCGGCGGCGGGCCAGTTCGGGCTGTTCGGAGCGGAAATCCCCGGTGCGACCGATATTCTCGATGTGCCGCTGCCGGATGTGCCGGACTGGGCGGTGAAAGAGCAACTGGCGCACGAAAAGGAGTTGCTCGGCATCTATCTATCCGAGCATCCGCTGACCGCAATCGCGGCGCGGGTGCGCGGTAAGCAGATCGTCAATCTCGGCACGGTTGATGAAGCGATGGCCGGGCAGCGGGCGACGGTGATCGGCCTCTTAACCGAGCCGCGCGCGATGCTGACGAAGAAGGGTACGATGATGCTCCGGGCCACGCTGGAAGGCGTGGATGGCGTTTCGCTCGACCTGATTGCCTTCTCCGAAGCGTACGAGCGATGCAAGGACGCACTCGTTCCCGATGTCGTCGTCGAGGTAGACGTGCGCATTGATCTTCGCGGCGAGCAGGTGCAGTTGCTCATCGAGGCGGTGCGGCAATGCGCCGAACTCGAACCGGCGGTTGACGTTCCACGCATCGAGCGGCGTTTCCATATCTCGCTCTCCGTCGAGAATTCGGACGACATGCACAGCCGCCTCCACGATTTGCTGCGCGCCTACCCCGGCAGCGACGTGGTCTTCATCCACTGTCAGACGCCGACCGGGTGGCGTGTGCTGCGGCCGATGTTCCTACGCGTTGATGGCGATGCGGGTTTGCAAACCGCCGTGCGCGCGCTGATCGGGCCTGACGCCGTGCGCGTCGAGACGGTCACTGTCGCGCGCCCGACGGAGTACGAGCAGTTCAGCGCCGATTAGCCACGCGCAACGCGGTGGGTGCGGCGGGCGAGAATATCCTCGGCGGGCCAGCAATTCAGGATATGGTCGGGCGCGAGCCAGGCCCGCCGCGCGGTCATCACCCCGAAGAGCATGTTGCCGAGACCGGTCGGGCTATGCGCGTCGCTATTGATCGTGAGAATGACGCCGGCCTCGGCGGCGCGCC
>JAICJW010000286.1 GCA_025928215.1 Chloroflexia bacterium
CGGACGCCGAACTGGATCGCCTGCGTGCCAGCGGCGTCATTACCTCCGGTGCAGTATCCGACCGCGCGGCGGCGGACGACTAACGTGATAGCGGTGGTGGCGGGCTTCAGCCTGCCACTACCCATTTTCTCTGGCTCCAACTGGCGGAAAGGGTAACCCGATGAACCTCGCGGTCACTGAGTCGGCACTCCAGGACTTGCTCGAAGCATCGCCGTTCAATCGCCCGTACGGCTTCCGCGTGCAGTCTATCGGCGATGGCGTCTGCACGGTCGCCGTCCCATTCCAGTTCACGTACGAGCGACCGGACGGCTTGATAAGCGGGCCGGTCTTCATGGCAGCAGCAGACGTCACGACGTGGCTGGCGATCATGACGAAGACGGGGATCATTGACCATCTCGTCACGGTCGAGATGAAGACGAACTTCCTCAATGGCGCGCGGGCGGAAGATGTGACCTGCACCGCAACGATCCTCAAGCTGGGGCGGCGGCTGATCTACGGCACCGCCGCATGCACGAGCAGCACGGGCAAGCTGCTCACGCATCACACCGTGACATATATTCGCCCGGACGCGTAGCAACTGCTGTCGCTGCTACACGGCCCGCCATTTCGCCGCCCAGTAGTCATACTCCGGCATCCCGCTTGCCCGCGCTGTGCCGAGCATCGCGCCGACATCGAGGCCGATCCGGTGCAAATGCACGGCAACGCGATCGTCGTCCGCGTCAAGGATGGCGTATTCCGCCCAATGCACATCGTGGTTGTACGGCGGGATTGCCCCGGTACCCGGCAAACCGACACTGCCCGGATTGATGACGCGCGTCTTCCCACAGCGACGCACCATCGTCAGATGCGTATGTCCGCCTGCCATAATCGTCGCGTCATAGCCCGCGAACATCCGGCGCAGATCGTCGTCGGGCGTTGTCGCGATTATCACCTCATCGAAGGAGTGTGGGGAGCCGTGGAAACAGAGCAATCGCTCCGTATCTCCCAGCGCGCGTTCGAGGGTTGGCGGGAAGGCGCGGACGTACGCACGATCCTCGTCCGTCAGTTGCGCGGCACACCATCGAGTGAGCGCGAACATCGGGCGCTCGCGCTCGTCCGCGCTCTCGGGCGGTGGGTCGAGCAGCCACGCGTCGGTATTGCCCATCACGACGGGGCAATGAAGCGCGCGAAGCCGCGCGATAACCTCCGCCGGTTGCGGGCCGAGCGCGGCAATATCGCCGAGGCAGATCAGTTCGTCTATGCGCTCGAAGGCGAGCGCCGCGAGCACGGCATCGAGCGCGATGCAATTGCCGTGAATGTCGGCGATCAACCCAATGCGCATCCCTACGCCCGCACATCAATGACGACGCGGCCCCGGACATGGCCCTTGAGGATTTCCTCACTCATCGCCGGGACATCGGCGAGCGAGATCGTCTGCGTGATGCGGGCGAGGGTTTCCGCCGGGAGGTCGCGGGCAAGCCGTTCCCACGTCGCGCGTCGGGCCGCTTGCGGGACGAAGACGGAGTTAATGCCGAGCAGGCTGACGCCGCGCAAAATAAACGGCATGACGGTCGTATTGACCGCGAACCCGCCCGCCAGCCCGCATGCCGCGACGCTGCTGCCCGAGCGCATCGCGGGGAGGATCGCCGCCAGCGTATCACCGCCGACGGTGTCCACCGCGCCCGCCCACCGCTCCGATTCGAGCGGCCGGCCGGAGGGCTTCGCGATGGTCGCGCGGTCTACGATCTCCACCGCGCCGAGGCCGGTGAGATAGTCGCGCAGTTCGGCACGCCCCGTCGAGGCAGCGACGTGGTAGCCGAGACGCGCGAGCAGCGCCACCGCGACGCTGCCGACGCCGCCCCCCGCCCCGGTGACGAGGATGGGATGCTCGCCCGGCGTCAGGCCGCGTTCCTCCAGGGCGAGGACGCAGAGCATCGCGGTGAATCCCGCCGTACCGAGACCCATCGCCTGTTCGAGGCTCATCCCGGCAGGCAAGGGCACGAGCCATTCGGCCCGCACGCGCGCCTTCTGCGCGAAGCCGCCCCAATATTTCTCGCCAACTTCCCAGCCCGTCAGGATGACGCGATCGCCCGGCTTCCAGAGCGGCGAGCGCGATTCCTCAACCGTTCCGGCGAAGTCAATGCCCGGCACCATCGGATAGCGGCGCACCACCCGCCCCTTTCCCGTCACCGCGAGGCCATCCTTATAGTTGAGCGTCGAGTAGGCGACCGAAATCAGCACATCGCCGTCCGGTAAATCGCTATCCGAGAGTTGCTTGATTGCGGATTGCACTGCCCCATCAGCTTCCGTGAGCACGAGCGCCGTGAATTGATCGTCCGCCATTTCGCCCCCTTTATTCTTCTGGTGGAGCAGGCTTTAGCTTGCCCAAAGGGCACCCGTGCACCGCTTACGGCAGTGAAACGTTGAGATCGCGTGCGACGGTCGTAATGGCATCCCAGGTCGCATCCGGGAGCGGGATGCCCTTCTCGCTGCGGTCGGCGCGGCTGCGCGATTCCGGTTCACCGGGGAGCAGGACTTCATCGAACCCTTCGGCGGGTTGCTGGCTCTTCAGGCGCGCGGCGACGTTTTCAACCGTTGCGAGGAAATCCTCATCGGCACGGAAGGTGCCGGGATCAATGCAGCAGACGAAGAGGCAGGAGCCGCGCTCGCCCTCCGGCACGACCTGACCACCGCTCAGCCCGACCGCCAGCAGCTCGACGATCACGGACATCGCATATCCCTTGTGCCCGGCGAAGGGGAGGAGCATGCCGCCATCGTAGAACTCCTCCACATCGGTCGTCGGGTTGCCCGCTTTATCGAGAATCCACCCCTCCGGCACCGGTTCCTTGCGGGCGCGGGCGACCATCAATTTCCCCTGCGCGCCGCCCGTCGTCGCGTAATCAAGCAGGATGGGCGGCTGCCCGCCGGAACGCGGGATCGCCCACGAGAACGGGTTGGTGCCGAGCGCCTTCGATTTCGCGCCGAAAGGCGTTGCTTGATACGGCCCGTGCGCGCCGGAGGCGGCTGCGAAGGTAATCAGACCCTCCTTCGCGCCGAGTTCCGCCCACTCGCCGATCCGGCCCGTATGATGGCAGCGGAAGGAGGAGGCCGCCGCGATGCCGACCGCTTTCGCCTTGCGCGCCGCAATCGTTGCCGTCATCCGCGCGCCGACCTGCCCGAACGTCGCATTGCCGTCCACAATCGCTGTCGCCGGTGTCTCATGCGTGACGAACGGGACATTGGCGGGCCGCAGTTTGCCGTTGGTGATGTCCGCGATGTAACTGGGGATGCGGATCACGCCGTGCGAGTCGTGCCCGGCGAGGTTCGCGCCAATCAGCGAGCGTGTGACGCCCTCGGCATTCTCCGGCGTCGCCCCCGCCGCGCGGAAGATCGCCTGTGAGAGGTTTCCCAGCGTTTCCGCGTCGCGCATCTGTACCATGTCCACCCCCATCTCAGAGCGATCAATCGGGTGGTGGCAGGCGACAGCCCGCCACCACCAGAAGTTCTGCCGCTACATCCGCCTCATCGTACGACCCGTTCTTTACTTGCCACTCTCACGTGGGACGATTGCCGGAATATGCGCGTCGCGGATCATCGTATTGAGTGCCGCCACATCCCGCTCGACGATCTGATTCAGCGTGGTGCGGTGCGCGTCGGCACGGCCCGCGAGGCTCTCATAGACTTCGACGGATTGCTTCGTCGGCGCGGCATCGGCCCCGGCGACCGCGCCATAGACGCCCGCCAGTTTGCTGTTCACCTTCACGGGGAAGTTCAGCGTGTCGGAGCGCACCTTCGCCTGCGTCTGAATCAGGTCTTCCTCAATCGGCGCGAGGCGTTCTTTCAGGGTGGCGATGTGCTCGGCGATTGCCGGGTTCACCTTCTCGCCGCTGGCGCGCTTCTCCCATTCCTCCGCCTGCGCACGGACGGCGCGGAGCGTCTTGATCGTCGCATGCGTCGTGTTGATCGTGTCGCGGATGCGGCAAAGGAGCGCGAATTGCGCGTCGAGATCGGCCTGTGTCGCCTGCACGCGCGGGTCTTTCTCGATCACGAACGGCTGTGTCTGCGTCTCGCCGCCGACGGTCAGGCGCACTTGATAGGTGCCGGGCGAGGCAATTGGGCCGGGCAGCGTCCCCTCGGCGGTGAAGAAGCCGTCAATCCCCTCGGCGTCGGCGTAGCGCATATCCCAGATGAAGCGATTGATGCCCGGCTGCAAGGACTGAGGACTGAGGACTGAGGACTGAGCGTCCGGCTTCTGACTTCCGGGTTCTGGCTTCTGCTCCCCGCCTTCCGGCTTCTTTTCCTCGCTCTTGAACGTCTTGATTTCGTTGCCCTGATTGTCGAGAAAGGTCAGCGCTACTTCGCCTTTGGGCTTCTCCTTGAGAAAGTACGTGACGAGGACGCCATCGGGCGGGTTCGATCCGGCGTCGAGAAAGTGCTCGATCACCGAACCGTCTCCCTTCTTCTCCTGCGTCTTGGTGAAGATCGTCGCGCCGCTCATCTGGTAGTTCTTGCCGGCGGTCGGCTGGCGGAAAAAGCCCCGATTGGTGACGAAGCGGATGGTCTCGCGCGGCGGGAAGAGGTGGAACGCCCCCTTCGTCGTCTCGTCCGTCGCCTGCCGGAGCGGCGTGAGGTCGTCCAGCACCCAGAAAGCGCGGCCGTGCGTCGCGGCGATCAGGTCGGAGTCCTTGACAGCGAGATCGTGGATCGGCACGACGGGCAGGTTCCGTTGCAGCGGCTGCCAGTGTGCGCCGTCATCGAACGAGACGTGCATGCCGGTCTCAGTGCCGGCGTAGAGGAGGCCGCGCCGCGCCGGGTCCTCGCGGATGACGCGGGTAAAGTCGTTCTCCGCGATGCCGCTCGTGATCTTCGTCCAGTGCTTGCCGTAATCGTTCGTCTTGTACAGATATGGCCGGAAGTCATCGAGTTTGTAGCGCGTCGCCGCGACATAGGCCGTCGCTGGATCGTGCGGCGACGGTTCGATAATGCTGATGAGCGCCCAGTCCCCCATCTCCTTCGGCGTGACATTCTCCCAGTTCGCGCCGTTATCGCGCGAAACATGGACCAGCCCATCGTCCGATCCGGCCCAGAGAACGCCCCGCTGCACGGGCGATTCCGCGAAGGCGAAGATCGTGCCGTAGTATTCCGCGCCGGTATTGTCTTTCGTGATCGGTCCGCCGGAGGCTTCCATTGTCGTCACGTCGTTGCGCGTCAGGTCGGGGCTGACGGTCTCCCAACTGCCTCCCTCGTCCGACGAGCGGAAGACGTGGTTGCCGGTGATATAGAGCACATTGGGATCGTGCGGCGAAAGCATGATCGGCGCGGTCCAGTTGAAGCGATACTTGACATCCTTCGCGCCCCAGCCGAGGTGCGGCTCCGGCCAGACATTGATGTTGCGCCGCTGCCCGGTGCGCCGGTCGAAGCGGGTAATCATGCCGCCGTAACTGCCCGCGAAGACGATATTCGGGTTGTCCGGGCGGACGGCGATGTAGCCGCTCTCGCCACCGCCGACCTCGAACCACTCGGACTGCGGGATGGCCGCCATCGCGGAGCGACTCGGCCCGGCAATCGTCGTATTGTCCTGCTGCGCGCCGTAGACGCCGTAGGGGGTCTCGGCGTCCGTCGTGACGTGGTAGAACTCCGCCGTCGGCTGATTGTAGAGCGTGGACCACGTCTCGCCGCCGTTGAAGGAGACCGCCGCCCCGCCGTCGTTCCCCTGAATCATCCGCTCCGGGTTTTTCGGGTCAATCCAGAGGTCGTGATTGTCGCCGTGGGGGATCGGAAACTGAACGAAGGTCTTGCCTCCATCGGTGGATTTGAACGCCGGAACATTGAGGACCCAGAGCGTTTCCGGGTTCGTCGGATGGGCGTAGATGTGCATGTAATACCAGGCGCGCTGCCGCAGGTTGCGATCCTCGGAGAGGCGTTCCCACGTCTCGCCGCCATTGTCCGAGCGAAAGACCGCGCCATCCTCGGCCTCAACGAGCGCCCAGATGCGATCACGCTTCGCGGGTGAGGCGGCGAGACCGATCTTGCCAAGCAC
>JAICJW010000416.1 GCA_025928215.1 Chloroflexia bacterium
AGCCACGCAATTATCACCGAGGCGTCGCTCTCGTTCCTCGGCGTCGGCACACAACCGCCAACCCCCACCTGGGGAGGGATGATGCGGACGGGCTTCGACTATCTGAATAGCGCACTGTGGATCTCGTTTTTCCCCGGTGTGGCGATCTTCATCGCGGTTCTCGGCATGAACCTCCTTGGCGACGGTCTGCGCGTTGTATTCGATCCTCGCCTTCGTGACCGCGGCACGGCATGAAAGAAAGACACCAACGCCGCACTGAAAACGCCGCCCGGATGCCGACGTTGAATCGCTGTGAGTACGAAGGGTTATTATATGACCGAAGACACGTCGAGAGATCATCTCCCCGCCTTCTGTTGCGATGAATTCCGTTCCGCGTACGACGTGACATTCGTGAATCCCGTGGGTGGCACGGTCGGCTGGATTCTCTATGGTACCGACTACGAGACGGTGAGCGTCGGGCAGCCGGAGTTGCGCTACTGGCCGATTCACCACTGCCCATTTTGCGGTGTAAAACTGCCGCCTATCACGGAATCGTCGCGGCCAGACGCTTTACCACGGCGGCCGCCGAAACGCACGGGAGGTTGATCAGCGTTTCGCAAGGTCTTCGCGGAAGCGGTGTCGGACGGTGATCAACTCCTCGGTCCAATTCGCGCGGCATTGCGCATGTGCGCGCCACCGTGAGTGAAGACCGGATCGCCACGGCGATATCCGGCGTACAGTGCAGGGCCGTTGTGCACCACGACCGGTGAACGAGACCGAGCACATCCGCTCTCCACTTCCAGTATTTGCTTGCCCTGTATGGAAAGAATCTGAGAGCCGTCGGCATCGCCGTCAGCGAATCGAGCAAGGAACGCTATCCTGACGTACAGGGAAGCGAATGTCTAATACCGATTTCTGTAGTAGAGTTCCCAGATTGGCAGCCGAGGGAACGCACAGGAGACAGGGATGGGCAAACGGGTTGCGCTCGTGCCGCATTTCACCACGGCGGAGCTGGCGGCGTGCTACAAGGCGATGCCGGATGCCGCCACCGCCCGGCGCTAGCAGGTGCTCTGGTTCATCAGCAGCGGCAAGACGCGCGATGAGGCCGTTGCTCTCGTCGGCGTCTCTGCACGGTGGGCGAGTACGCTGATCGCCCGCTACAACGCGCGGGGCGTAGCGGGGCTGGCGGATGGTCGCCACACCAATCCCGGTCACGCCCCGCTCCTGGACGAGACCCAGGCCGCCGCCCGCGCCCGCGCCCTTGCTGCACCACCCGCCGATGGTGGCCTGTGGACGGGGCGCAAGGTCGCTGAGTGGATGGCGACCCACGCCGGAGTAGCGACGAATCCGCAGCGTGGGATTGTCTATTTACGCCGCCTCGGGCGCACGCCGCAGGTACCGCGCCCCCCTCATGTCCACGCCGCCACCGCTGCGGAGCAGGCGGCGTTTCGCAAAGCCTGAACACGCATGTCGCCCTGCTGCGCGCCCTGCCCGGCGTCGCCTCTGTGCAGACGTGGGCGCAGGACGAGGCGCGCTTGGGCTTGCAGCCGGTCCTGCGCCGCATCAGGGCGGCGCGCGGAGAGCGACCGATGGCCTGGGGCAATCCCCGCTACGCATGGCCCTGGGTCTATGGCTTCGTCCATCCACCAACGGGTGCGGGTGCCTTCTGGGCGGGTACTGGCTGACGATGCCGCAGGTGAATATCGCGGCGATGGAAGCGGCACTCGCGGCGTGCGCTCATGATGTCGGCATTGACGCGGCGCACCGGATGGTGCTGGTCGTGGATCGGGCGGGATGGCACACGAGCAAGCGGCTGGCGCTGCCGAAAGGGCTGACGCTCTGGTATCTGGACGTAGCCGTATGAGTGAGGGTCTTCCGCAAACGGCGTGAATAGATGGTCTATGCTTTTACACTCCTTCGCATCGCCGACGGTATCGCGAAGGAGTAACCCCGTGCGTCTCACCGCTCTCTTTCCACACTGGCGCGGACTGCATATCATGCATGTGCGGGCCGAACTCGATCACCTCACACTCTTCGCCGAGCCGATTTCCCGCACGGCACGTTGCCCGACCTGCCATCGGGCCTCTCGGGCAGTCCACAGCCGCTATCAGCGCCGCGTCGCCGATCTCCCCTGTGGCGGGCGCGCCGTCACGCTCCTGATTCATGCGCGCCGCTTCTTCTGCCGCGCCCCCGATTGTTCCCGGCAAACCTTCGCCGAACGCCTCACGATGCTCGTCGCCCCCGGTGCCCGGCGCAGTCATGCCCTCGACGCCGCCCTCACCCAGATCGGCGCGGCACTCGGTGGGAAATCCGGTGCGCGCCTTGCGCGTCGTCTCGCGATGCCGACGAGTGACGACACGCTGCTCCGACTCGTGCGCGCCATGCCGCTCTCGGTCGCCGCCCCCGTGCATGTGCTCGGCGTGGACGATTGGGCGTGGACGAACGGGCGGCGCTACGGCACCATCGTGTGCGACCTCGAACGGCACCGCGCCGTCGATCTCCTGCCGGACCGATCCGCCGATTCCGTCGCGGCGTGGCTCCGGGCATCGCCCGGCGTCAGGGTGATTGCCCGCGACCGCAGCGATCTCTATGCGGATGGCGCAACACGCGGCGCACCGGATGCCCTGCAAGTCGCTGACCGCTTCCATCTCCTGAAGAATCTCGGCGATGCCCTCGAACGCTTCGTGCAGCAGAAGCGTTCGAAGCTCAAACAGGCGGGTATGCCGACGGTCAGACCACCTCCCGCCCGGCACCTGCAACCGTGGGAGCAGCGCCGGGAGCGGGAGGGCGAGCAGCGCCACGCGCCGTGGATCGCCCGCTACGAGCAAGTCGTCGCGTTGCACGCGAAGGGAGCAGCGATCGCCGACATCGCCCGGATGGTCGGCATCAGCGGGACAACGGTGTATCGCTATCTCCGTCTCGGTTGCCCGCCCGGGTGCAGACAATACAATCGCCGACGCACACCGCTCGATCCGTATAAAGAACATCTGCTCCGCCGTTGGGAGGAGGGATGTCACGTCGCGACGCGGCTGTGGCGGGAGATCCGCGCGATGGGCTACGCGCATTCCTATACCAATGTCTCGCGCTTCCTCGCGCAGTTGCGCCTCCCCGTCGGCCAGCGCCCGAGCATCTTCCGCGAGCACGACACCGCGGACCGCGCGCCGACACCGCGCAAGATCGCGATGCTCTTCATCCGCCGTCCTGCCGATCTCACGGATGAGCAGCGGATGATCGTTGAGCGCATATGCGCGGCAGATACAACCTTCGCCCACGCGTACACACTGACACAGGAGTTCGCCGCGCTGCTCCGTCAGCGGAGAGGAGAGCGACTCGATGCGTGGATTACCGGAGCGAGCGTGAGCGAGGTAGTGGAACTACGCCGATTCGCGACCGGCCTGCTGCTCGATAAGGCGGCGATCCAGGCAGGATTGATGGAGGAGTGGAGCAACGGGCAAACGGAAGGGCACGTCAACCGCTTGAAGACGCTGAAGCGACAGATGTACGGGCGTGCCGGATTCGCCCTGCTACGGAAACGATTCTTGTATCCACCGTAGCTTTCACGCCGTTTGCGGAAGACCCTCACTCATACAGCTACGTCCAGCAAAAAACACTTAAGAGACGGTAATCGTGGTATCATGATCATGTCAAGTTCTTGACCCCTGCTCGACACCCCCGACATTGTGGTCCGCGTCGCGAGGCGCCGGCAATGCGAGAACCTCCTGGGTCGCAAGTCCGGTGTCCATCCACGCGATGTCATCGG
>JAICJW010000295.1 GCA_025928215.1 Chloroflexia bacterium
CACGCCGTTGCCGCCTGTCAATTCCTTGATCCGCGCCACGGCATCGCCTTCGCGCGCGTTGACGGTGTGGGTCGCGCCGAACTGCTTCGCCCACTCGAGTTTCTTCGGATCAATGTCCACAGCGATAATCGTCGTCGCGCCCGCCAGCCGCGCGCCCTGGATGACACTGTCGCCGACTCCGCCGCAGCCGAAGACTGCCGCGCTCGTGCCGGGCCGGACACCCGCCGAATAGAGCGCCGCACCGACGCCCGTCATCACGCCGCAGCCGATCAGCGACATTTGCGCGTCTGGCAGGTCCTTATCAATGACGATTGCCTGCGCGGCATGGACGACGGTATGCGTGCAGAAGGTGCCGATACCGAGCACGGGGTTGAGTGTCTGGCCGTCCTTCGCGTGCATCCGTTTCTCGGCATTCAGGCTGTTGGCGCAGTAGTTCGGCTGCCCCCGCAGGCAAAAGCGACACTTCCCGCACGGCGCGCGCCAGGCGAGGATGACATGATCGCCGACCTGTGGCTTCTCGACGCCCGGCCCGACCTTCTCGATGATCCCGGCGCCCTCATGGCCGAGGAGATAGGGGAAGCCGCTCGTACCGTACGTGCCCATCTTCACGCCGAGGTCGGTATGGCAGACCCCGGAGGCGAGGATGCGTACCAGCACCTCGTTCGGTCCCGGATCGTCAATCGTGAATTCCTCCACCTCGGCGGCGGCGCCCGGTTTCCGTGCAATCACTCCCCGTGCGGTCAGTGCCATTGCTCTTCTCCTTCTGCGATGGATCGCTCTGTCAAGAACGCCCGCATCCTGCCATGCGCGGCAGGTGTCGTCAAGGAAGGTTGGGAGTTCGGAGGTCGGAGTTCGAAGTGGATTCTGTTTCTTCGAACGCTGAATCCCTTGGGAAGATTTTTACAAACGAAACATCCATGGCACGGAACGTGTTCTTATCAATGTACCCCGCCAAATGGACGGGGCGGCATCGTCCGATGGTGCCTATCGAGCAGACGATGTGCGGACTATACTGCGAGCAGGACGATGAGGTTCGGCGGCGTGCGGGATCGGAAGCGACGGAAAGGAGCGGCGAGATGAGTGACACGGTCTTCTACAGCCATATCGCCATCGCGCTCGTCGTCTTGATCGCCGCGTTCGGTCTGCCGTTGCCGGTCGCCGGGATGCTGACCGCCGCCGGTGTCCTCGCCGCGCATGGGGAGATGAACATCGGCCTGCTCATCGTCCTTTCGGCGGCCGGTGCGATCCTCGGCGATGCCCTCGGCTACGTCGCGGGGCGATTCGGTGTCCGCTGGTTCGCCGGACGCGCCACCGCCCGTGACACGCGCGTCGCCGCCTCGATGCGCTGGCTGAAGCGCATGCTGGATCGCATTCTCGCCTGGAAGTCCATTCGTCAGGCGACGGGTTGGTCTGACGCGATGCTCGACCAGCGCGGCGGCATGGGAATCCTCATCCTCCTGAGCCGGACGGTGCTCGCCGCCTTCGGCCCGGTCGTCAACGTCGTGAGCGGCGCGCGCCGCTATTCGCTTGGCCGCTTCCTCCTCTATGACGCAATCGGCGAAATCCTCTGGGCGGGTACGTACGTCGGCTTCGGGTATCTTGCCGGCGAGCAGGGCGGCGATGCGATGAGCGTCCTCACCAATCCCTACGTGATTGCCGGGACGGTCGCGCTCACCGTAATCCCGATCCTCATCACGGCGCGAATCAAGCCGCAGCCAGTGTACGCCGAAATCGGCATCGGCGATTAGCCCTCGGTAGCGCGGGCCATCTCGCCTGTAACCACATGCTCCTCATAGGACTCCGCCACCTCTTCACTGTCGCCGTCGCCCCGATGGCGCACCAATCGTCCGCGAGTCCAGCGCTGCCATTCCGACCGATCAGACGATGGACTATGGTCGTATACTGGAGATCATTCCGGCATAGCGGATGGGGGTTCTCGTGAAGGAATGGCGAAGGAATCTGCGAAACAACCCCAAGCGATACGCGATTACGTCCGCCATCTTTTATGCGCTGTGGATGACGATCTTCCTTCTTGGATGTGATCGCATCCGCCATCAGCGCATTAGCATAGCGTCAGTGATGATTGCCCTGATTATTTGCTCGTTCGGTGGCGTATTCATCGGCTATTGGAGATATCGCCGACGAATGCAGGAAATTAACGAGGGGAATGGAAAAACTGATGCGCCAGTACGAAACGGAGCATACTGGCATCACGAAATCCTCTGATAGCAACCACAAGCAATGAATGAGAAATGTCCTGAGAAAGAACAGATTGATCAAACACCCAATGAACAGGGAATGCTTATCCTGACCGTCGAGGAAAGCGTCTGGTTTATGAACCTTCTTATGCAGCCGGCGCGGGAGCCGAGCGAAACTCTCTTGCGAGCGGCTGAACGACATCGTGAACTGTTCGGGGACGATCACTAGGGTGCTGTCGCGGCGCCCTGCCAGCCGAATATATGGGCGCATGGCCGCACATCCGATCGAAGGGATGTTTCCAATGAGCGAAGACCCTGGACGACCGAGAGTGAGAGTGATCATCGTTGAATATAAAACAAAAACGCAGCGTGTACCGGAGGAAATGTGGCGGGATCTGGAAAGTCGGTATGAACAGCGCGGCATCCGACATGGGTCAATGTTCCTAATGAGGCCCGCCGATGCTCTGAATTTTGCGGAAGAGCTCGGACAATTGGGTATCGGTATCCTCGGTCCAGAATTCTGGTACGCGCCAGGTAACGAGTACTATCCCGCGCCGGATTATGGCTATATGCTTGACGCCGATGACTTCGTGCGAAGAAGCGTCCAGCAGGCAAAGAAAGACGTCGCCCATGCCCCGGATGGCATCGTTTGGGTATCATTCACCTTGGCGATCCCACTTTCTGAAGAAGATGATCGCATTGTTTAAATCTACGCAAATCCAATATACTACTAGAAAGGATGGGACTCTATGCCAACCGAGACGATCCGGCTGACGATGGCGCAGGCAGTGGTGAAATATCTGCAAGTGCAGCAGAGCGAGCGGGATGGAGAGCGGCGGCGGCTGATCCCGGCGCTCTTCGGTATCTTCGGGCACGGCAATGTCGCGGGGATCGGGCAGGCGCTCTACGAGTATGGGCAAGAGTTGCCGTATTACCAGCCCTGCAACGAGCAATCCATGGTGCATACGGCGATCGGCTTCGCGAAGGCGACCCGGCGGTGCGCCACCTTCGCCTGCTCCTCCTCCATCGGCCCCGGCGCGACGAACATGATTACCGGCGCGGCGACGGCGACGATCAACCGCATTCCCGTTCTCCTTCTCCCCTCCGACTACTACGCGACGCGCCACCAGGGGCCGGTCTTGCAGCAGTTGGAGCATCCCGTCTCCGCCGATCTGAGTGTCAATGACTGTTTCCGCCCCGTCTCTCGCTTCTTCGACCGCATCTCCCGCCCGGAGCAGTTGCTGACCGCGCTGCCGGAGGCGATGCGCGTCCTCACCGATCCAGCGGAAACGGGCGCGGTGACGCTCTCGCTGCCGCAGGACATTCAGGCGCACGCCTACGACTATCCCGCCCAATTCTTCGCCGCGCGCGTCTGGCAGATCGCCCGCCGACCGCCCGAAGCACGCCAGATTGACGAGGCCGTCGCGCTCATCAAAGCAGCGAAGCGGCCGGTGATGATCGCGGGCGGTGGCGTTCACTATGCCGCAGCGTCGAAGGAACTGCGCGCCTTCGCGGAGGCGTGCGGCATTCCGGTAACGGAGACCTCCGGCGGAAAGGGCGCGATACCGGGCGATGCGCCGCTCTTGCTCGGCGGGAGCGGCGTCAACGGCACACCCGCCGCCGCACGGATCGTGCGCGACGCCGACCTCGTCATCGCCATCGGCACGCGGCTGACCGACTTCACGACCGGCTCACAGTCCGCCTTCCAGAACCCGGACGTCCGGTTCGTCGCGATCAATGTCTGCCCGCATGACGCCTACAAGCAGGGTGCGCTGCCAATTGTCGCTGATGCACGTGAAACGCTGATCGCGCTCGCGAAGGCAGCGGCCGGTAGCACGACCGACGCCGCCTACCGCGCCGAAATCGTGGCGGCGAAGGAGGCATGGGCGACGCAACGGCGCGGCGATGTGTTCGTGCAAATCCCCGGCGAGGCGATGAGCCAGGGGCAACTGATCGGCACGCTCAATACGGCGGCACAGGCGGGCGACACGGTGATCGCCGCTGCCGGTGGCGCGCCGGGCGATCTGCTCAAACTCTGGGACACGACCGGCGGGCGGCATCTGCATCTGGAGTTCGGCTTCTCCTGCATGGGCTACGAACTGCCCGCCGGCATTGGTGTCCGCATGGCGCAGCCGGAAGGCGAAGTCTATGTCCTGATCGGTGATGGTACGTACCTGATGAATCCATCCGAACTCGTCACCGCGCTGCAAGAGCGGTTGAAAGTGACGGTCGTCATTTCCGAGAACCACGGCTATCAGGTGATTCGCCAGTTGCAGATGAACCGCGCCGGGCGCAGTTTCGGTAATGAGTTCCGCGCGCGGGACGACGCGACGCACCGCCTCGAAGGCGACTACCTTCGAATTGATTTCGCCCAGAATGCCGCCAGTATGGGCGCGCGGACGTGGCATGTCTCGACGCCGGACGGATTGGCAACGGCCCTCACGGAGGCGCGGGGCGAGCGTCGCTCTTGCGTGATTGTCGTCGAGACCGAGCCGCATCGCTACCTGCCCGGTGCCGGTGTCTGGTGGGATGTCGCCCCCGCCGAAGCGACCAACGACCCCGCCACCGACGAACGCCGCACCGCCTACGAAAATGAGCGTGCCCAGTTGCAGCGTTTCTACTACTGAGGGGAGGAACCAACTGAACCGCAGAGGCACGGAGAACGCTAAGACCGCGGAGAAAAAAAGCTATTCTCTCTTTTCTCTTCCCTCTCTGCGTCCTCTGCGGTTCAGTTGGTTCCTTGTTTGCACCGCGACGGAATCTGGAGGAAGTGATGGATGTGACGATTGGGACAGCGCCGGATTCGTGGGGAGTCTGGTTTCCGAGCGATGCGCGGCAGACGCCGTGGGATCGCTGCCTCGATGAGATGGCCGAGGCGGGCTACGAATGGACGGAACTTGGCCCCTATGGCTATTTGCCTACCGATCCGGCAACCCTGCGCGCCGAACTCGGCAGGCGCAATCTCCGCATCGCCGGCGCGACGGTGATCGCCACACTGGAGGACCCGGATAGTTGGCCGGAGGTGGAGCGGCAGGTACTCGGCGGCGGGGCGCTCGCCCATGCCCTCGGCGGCGAATTCGTCGTCCTCATTGACGACCCGTACACGAACCTCTTCACCGGCGAGGCCGTCGCGCCGAAACGTCTGGACGACGAGGGCTGGCGGCGATTGATCGCCACGACGCATCGCGCGGCAGACATCGCGCGGGAGCGCTTCGGGCAGCGCCTCGTCTTCCATCCGCACGCCGAGACGCACGTTGAGTATGAGGATCAGATTGAACGCTTCCTCACCGACACCGACCCGGAGCGCGTCGGCCTCGCCTTCGACACCGGCCACCACGCCTACCGGGGCGGCGATCCCATTGCCTTCATGCGGAAGCATCACGACCGTATCCCATATCTCCACCTGAAAAGCGTCCGCCCGGAGATGATCGCGAAGGTGGAGGCGGAGAACATCCCCTTCGCCATCGCCGTCGGCAACGATATGTTCTGCGAACCGTCCGAGGGTGCGGTGGACTTTCTCGCCTTCCGCGACGTGCTGCGCGAGATAGACTACACCGGTTATGCGATGGTCGAGCAGGATATGTACCCCGCTCCCTTCGACAAACCCC
>JAICJW010000266.1 GCA_025928215.1 Chloroflexia bacterium
CACGAGGATGCGGTGGGCGTGCGTCGCATCATGGTTGAAGAGATGACAGGCGAACGCCGCGCCGAACGTGCCCCCACCGATGACGATGATGTCGAAGGGGCGCGCGTTCGGATCTGCCCCGGTGTTCGTGCTCGCTTGCGCCTCGGCGAGCGTATTGCAGACGTAGCGACCCGTGATGTCGAGGGTGAACGGCGTGCTCGGCGTGACCATACTCTCCCCCTTTCGCCGCGCACAGTCGCCGGTCCATCCCAGCGCGGTGCGCGGCATCTGCCCACGGAACCATGAATCAGGTCTGCTGCGCCGCCATCGCGGTCGGTGCGGCCACTTGGGCCGTGGTGGCACCTATCGCCTGTTGTGGCGCATGGGAATGCAGATAGAGACTCGCCCCGCGACCGAGGGCGATACCGAGAGAGAGGACGAGGGCAGCGGTGGCGCCCGAGACATGGTAGGCACCGGCCCACTGGAGCGCCGCGTCCAACATTGCCGCCGCGAGACCGGTGACGGCGGGGATGGCGTCGATGATGTGTTTTCTCATGGGGATTCTCCTTCCGATTCCGATGCGTCGCCTCACGGACGATACTTGAGGTGTTGCTCGGTACCAGAGTAGGTGGGTCGAGGTGCAAAAACATCCGTAGATATACCTATATGGCAATCCCCGTAATGGGAGGCGAGGAAGAGAGCAATGCTACAGAGAGATTTTCACGATTCAAATGTAACGATTAGACTGCATACTAGCGCATATTTTGTCGTCTGTCTACTGGTTTGGATCAAAGTTCTCATAATATCTAAACTATCTTCATCGGAAACGAAGTGATAGTGATCCTAACTCAGGGTTAGGAGTTACGCAGTTGGCATTGCGTAAGTCCTCTCAAGTTCTCGTGATGCTTGGAGGTCAGAGCATCAGTGGGGAAGGCAATCCGGCGATCGGCACGCATGAGACGGTGTTCAGGCAACTGGCGGGGCGCTACCGTTGGTCAGGCGACTCCACGATACCGTCCAGGGTGATGAATAGCCCGGCAACGATCTTTCGCATCGAGCGCTCCTTCGATTACTTCACGGAGGCTTCTCGCCCCCGACCGTTCGCGGTGCGTGCGGGCCGTCCGGATCGCTTGGGCGACTACCGGGGATCGAACTCCTTGAGTGGTCGCACCTCGATGCTTCCCAGACGCGCCGGGGGCATCTTCGCGGCCAAGCGAATTGCCTCGTTCAGATCCCGCGCTTCGATGAGGGAGAACCCGCCCAACTGCTCCTTCGTCTCAGCGAAGGGGCCATCGGTGATCGAGACCTTGCCGCCCCGAACACGGACCGTTGTGGCCGTATGCACGGATTGGAGGCCGTCCGAGATAATGTAGTGACCGCCCCGCCGGAGTTCCTCTCGATAGTCGAGGACCTCACGCACGATGGCGTTATACTCACTCTCGGGCAAGGCATCAATCTTCTCCTCGTCATGGTAGACCAGGCACAGATACTTCATCGCTCCCTCTCCCTTCTCGCTGATTGACCATTGGCACCGGATCGCCGTTCGGTGCCGCCGAACCGCTCATGCGCGCCCATCAGCCACCTTGCGATAGTGAAGCCCAACGACCCCCGAACGAAACGTCTTCGATGTCAGGAGTTTCAGGTCACATTGCTCCCCGACCTCTTTGAAGAGGGGTATTCCTTTCCCCAGAATAACCGGATTGATATTGATGCGATACTCGTCAATCAGGCCGAGCCGGATGAATGTGTGTGTGAGCCTCGGGCTACCGAAGATCATCATGTTCGTACCGGGCCGTTGTTTCAGTCTCGCGACTTCTTCCGCGATATTCGCTTTCACGAGCCGCGTGTTGTTCCATCCGACCTGTTCGAGGGTCGTTGAGAAGACGATTTTCTGTACATTCTCCACCCAATGGGCATGATCGAGTTCTTCTTTGGTGCTCGATGGGTTCGCGGGCACCGTTGGCCAGTAACTCTCCATCATCGTATAGGTCGTGCGCCCATAGAGCGCGGTATCCACGGTGCGCGTGAGATCGGCGACATCCTTGTATATTTCCTCGTCAATGGCGAACCGATCCATTTCCCCGTTTGGCCCTGCCACGAAGCCATCCAGTGACACATGCATGAACGCGATCACGTTCCTCGTCGGTGCGGGTGCCATTGCCTATCTCCTCTCTTGGGTGTTGGCGGCGACGGCGGCAAAGATGGTGGCGAGGCCGATGCGGGCGAACTGGCCACGGTAGCTGGCGCGGGACTCCCCGCGTGCGGATGCGGCGATGGACGCCATGAGCGGTACCCTCCTTGATGGAAAAACGGCACAACGGCTGTTCAACGCAAGGTAGTCGTTCGGCGGGGAGCGAATTCGACAATTGATTCGTCGAGTGTGAAAAAGCCTGTTTTCGCCCGTTCAATCGCGTAGGTTGGCCAGTCGCCGCTCAAGAAACCGCCGCTCGGGGGCCTGTTGGGTCAGGCCGAGCGCCCGCTCGTAGGAGGTGCGGGCTTCCGCCGTCCTGCCCAACCGCCGGCAGAGTTCCGCCCGTGCCGCGTGTGCGAGGTGATAGTCGGTCAGATCGCCGCGCGACAGGAGGGCGTCAATCAGCATGAGACCTGCCGCCGGGCCATCGCGCATTGCCACCGCCACGGCGCGGTTCAAGGCGATCACCGGCGACGGCTCTATCTGTGCGAGCGCGTCGTACAGCCCGACAATCTCGGTCCAGTCCGTCGCGGCAGGGGTGGGCGCTTCCGCGTGTACCGCCGCGATCGCCGCCTGGAGCGTGTACGGGCCGAACTGGCGCGATAGCAGCGCCCGCTCCACCAAAGCCGTCCCCTCCGCGATTTGCTCCCGGTTCCAGCGCGCGCGGTCCTGATCCTCCAACAGGATCAGGTCTCCTTCCGGCGAGGTGCGCGCGCCGCGCCGCGATTCGTGCAGCAGCATCAACGCCAGCAATCCCATCGCCTCCGGTTCCGGCAGCAGCTCGACGAGCAGCCGCCCCAGGCGAATCGCCTCGCCTGAGAAATCGGGCCGCGTCAGCGATCCGCCCGATGAGGCGGAGTACCCCTCGTTGAACACGAGATAGATCACGCGGAGCACCGCATCCAGGCGATCCGGCAGATCATCCGGCGATGGCACTTGATAGGGAATACCCGCGTCACGAATCTTCGTCTTGGCGCGCACGATGCGCTGCGCCAGTGTGGACGGAGCGGTGAAGAAGGCGCGTGCGATCTCCTCGGTCGTCAGGCCGCAGACTTCACGCAATGTCAGCGCCACGCGGGCATCGGGAGGCAAGGCAGGGTGGCAGCAGGTGAAGATTAGCCGCAGCCGGTCGTCCGCGACACCCTCGGCGTCCTGCTCCAGGGCGGCATCGGTGTCGGCGGCGAGTTGCGCGGCAGTCGCCGCCAGCGATGCGTCGAACCGGGCGCGCCGCCGCATCGCGTCAATCGCTTTGAAGCGGCCGGTTGAGACGAGCCATGCCCGGGGATTGGCGGGTACGCCATCCCGCGGCCATTGCTCCATTGCCGCCCGGAAGGCATCGTGCAGCGCGTCCTCGGCGCGATCGAAGTCGCCGAGCAGGCGGATTAGCGTGGCGAAGACGCGGCGCCCATCAGCGCGGTAAACCGAATCCACCATCGCGCGCGCCCGTTCGAATGTGTTCGATGGCTCTTCCGCCATTGCCTTTCCTTCGTGCTCTCACCCCCGACATGCTGAGAGACGTTACCCCTCTCCGGCGTGCGGCGGTGGAGTGGGGGGAGGAGGCTTTCCCCGAAAGACGATCCGCACGAACGTGAGGATCAGCGCGACGAAGACGAGCGTGAGGATGATGATCAGCGCCAGATCATTGAGCGATGCGCCGAGCACAACGGTACTGATGAGCACGAATGCAAACAGGACGAAGCAGCCAATCGTCGCGATGGGTCGCGGCGCCGGATTCGGCGTCACGGGAGCGCGCTGGGCGCGCGTACCACGTGACACGTAACACGTCCTGAGGGGAGGGCAGGAGTGACCGTGTTCCTTGTTCCTTGATACGTGTTACGTTTCATTGCTCATTGCTCGTTGCTCATTGCTCATTGCTCGTTGCTCGTTCTTCCGCCTTCGCCTGCTGCCAGAAGACTTCCAGTTCATCCAGCGTGAAGGACTGCCACGCGCGACCGGAGGCAGCGACATTGCGCTCGATGACGCCGAAACGGCGGGCAAATTTGGCGTTGGCGGCGCGCATCGCTTCTTCGGTTTCGATGCCATGCCAGCGCGCCCAGTCCACCAGCACAAAGAGGATATCGCCTAATTCTTCGCGCTGGTGCTCCAGCGTCTTCGCGTCGGCGAGTTCGTCCAGTTCCTCGCGCAGCTTCTCCAGCACGCCCTCGCGGTTCGGCCACTCGAAACCGACGCGAGCGGCACGCTCCTGCATCGCCTGCGAATACGCCAGCCCCGGCATCGAGCGCGGCAATCCGCCGAAGAGCGACTTCGGGGCGTCGTCCGCGCCCTTCTCCTTGCGCTTGACGTCCTGCCAGATGCCGAGCACTTCTTTGGCATCCGCCGCCTTCGCCTCGCCGAAGACATGCGGATGGCGGCGGATCAGTTTCGCGTTCACCGTTTCGTAGACATCTTCCAGTGCGAACTCGCCTGCTTCCTCGGCGATCTGCGCATGGAGCGCGACTTGCAGCAGGAGATCCCCGAGTTCTTCGCGGAGCGCGTCGGTATCATCGGCGTCAATCGCGTCCACCGCCTCGTACGCCTCCTCGATCATGTTCGGGCGGAGCGAGGCGTGCGTCTGCTCGCGGTCCCACGGGCAACCCTCCGGCGCGCGGAGGCGGGCCATGATCTGCTGCAACGCATCGGCGGTGCGAGAGCGCTCCAGCCCTTCGACTTTCGGGACATAGAGCGTCGTCAGATGATCCGGCATGATGACGCGGCCATGATCGAGTTCCGCGAGCGGGACGGTCGCCACCTGCTCCATCGCCACATTGCCCGCCGCCTGCAGGACGGTGATGGGATGGTCATCCGGATAGAGGCGCATCAGGGCGAGTTTGACACCGGAGGCGATGCGCTGGTCGTAGACCTGCGAAATGAGCGCGGGCCTGAGGGGCGAGATCGGCAGGCTGCCACCCGCGAATGGGTCCTCATGCATGCGGACATTGAGATCCAGCCCATCCACGACCTGACAGTTCTCGGAGACGATGTCGCCGGGGATCAGCGCGGCGGCGGCATCAAGAAACGACATGCCGGGGATGACGCGGACGGTGAGCGATTGCTGCTCGGCGGTGTGCTGGATCAGCCGCGTTGTCGCCTCGCCGATGAACGGATTGCCCGGCACGGCGTAGACGATGTGATGCCCCTTCGTTTTCGCCTCTTTCGCGGCGTTGATCACCGCCCAGGTGATCGCCTGATAGAGTTCCATGAATGACTCGGACTGCTCATAGAGATAGTCGAACGAGTTCCAGTTCTGATTGAGGAGTTGCTGCACCGTCGGATGGATACGGGTGCGCAGGAAGACCTTGCCGCCATGCAGCGCCTTGAAGGCGTCCTGCGTGATGCTGCCCCGGTCTCCCGGCCCCAGACCAACGATGAGAATGTCCGCCTTCGGGAGCGGCGTCGCTGCGATGTCCAATTGTGTCTCCATTAATCATTCATAGGGGCGGTTCGTGTACCGCTCTCCGGTGTTATCGAGAAGTATACCAGCGGCACGTCCGATTGAAGGTCAAGACATCACGTATGCCGCGAATGATTGCCATTTTCAGGGTATGCAATTGGAACGGAATATCGTGTATAATCGCGGCAGAGGCATTTCACGAGCAGTATGCGCGCTCCGCGACCGGGGCCTCGGGATCGTCGGGCGGCATTCCTCGCCTTTGCGAGAGGGAGTCCATCATGGCATCTTTCGCGACGCCGCAACGCCGACCCCCAAAGTCCGCGCGTCTCATCGCCGCTCCGGTAACCGCTGAGAAGGCTTCTCACGTTGTCGCCGCGCTCCCCGATCGCGCGCCGCCGACGCATGGCCGTGCCGACCACCGCCCCCTTATCCCCATCCCCGTCTTTGAGGCGGGCGCGCCCGACGCCGCAGGGGCGGCATTGCAACTGAAGCAATCATCCGCCGCAGCGATGCCGCGCGTCTTCGCCGGAACACCCATCCAGCGGAAGAACGTCACCGGCCTGCCCGATGCGCTGAAAGCGGGGGTCGAGGCGCTCTCCGGCGTCGCGCTGGACGAGGTGCGCGTCCACTACAACTCGGCGAAACCGGCGGCGGTGGCGGCGCACGCGTACGCGCAGGGTACCGAGATTCACGTTGGGCCGGGGCAGGAGAAGCATCTGCCGCATGAGGCGTGGCACGTGGTGCAACAGCAGCAGGGGCGGGTGAAGCCAACCGTGCAGGTCAGCGGCGTGGC
>JAICJW010000156.1 GCA_025928215.1 Chloroflexia bacterium
ATCCGGCGGATCGTCGCGGCGGGGAGCGGGATCAGGTTCGGATAACTGTAGAGGAAACTGACGTAGCGACGGTCGGGAACGACCGTGATCGTGTCTCCCGTCAGGAGCGCGCCGCGCCCCGCCGCGCCCGCTGCCCAGTGGAGCGCCGCGCTCCCCGCGAAGTGGCCGCCGCAGCGGATAATCGTGATCCCATCCACGAGCGGCTGTGTTTCGCCCTCCCAGAAGACGATGGCGGGATCGGGCCGCATCACCCACTGGCGGTCGTCTGCATGCAGGTAGATCGGCGCGTCGAAGGCATGGCTCCATTCGACCATCGAGGAATAGAAGTGCGGATGCGAAATGGCGATCGCGGCGATCCCGCCGAGCGCCCGCACCGCCGCGATCGTCGGGTCATCGAGGAGACTGATGCAGTCCCACAGTACATTCCCCGCCGCTGTCTGCACGAGGAGCGCGCGCTGCCCGATGGCGAATCCGGGATGCGTGCCGATTCCGATCAGGTCCGGCGCGACGGGCTTGATGACATTATGGGCGTCCGCTTGGAGGGCGGCCAGCGTCGTCCACTGCTGCCCGTTGGGACCGATATACTGCCGCTCATCGTCGCAGATCGGGCACCGCTCCGGTGGCGCGTCCGTGGCGGCGAACTGCACGCCGCAGGTCCTGCAAATGAAGTGCTCGCTCATGGAAGATCACCTCGCCTCTCATGGTTGATGGCCGATTGCACCCATTCTACGCTACGATGCTCGCGCGCGACCGATTGGGGAATGCCGCTATCATATCCATCGTTGCAGGCGGGTGAAGGAGGGTTATCACGATGACCAACACTGCCCAGGAGCGTATCGCCTTTCTGCGGGGACTGAACGCCACACGCGCTTTCCGTCCCGATCCGGTGCCCGATGCCGCGATTGAGGATATTCTGAACGTCGCTCGCTGGTCCGGCAGCGCGAGCAATGTGCAGCCGTGGGAGTTCCTCGTCATCCGCAACCGGGAGACGCTGCAAAAACTCGCGGCGATCAGCCCGAATGTGCGCCACGCGGCGAACGCGCCGCTCGGTATCGTCCTCGTGATGACGGGCGATCCGGACAAAGTAACGCATGAGACCTACGATGAGGGACGCCTGAGCGAGCGGATCATGCTCGCGGCGGAAGCGCACGGCCTCGGCTCGTGCATCGGCTGGTTCCGCCCGGAGACGATGGCGGCGGCGAAACAGGCTCTCGGCATCCCCGAAAACCGCCTCGTCCGCACCGAAATTTCGATTGGCTATCCGGATGAGGAGGCGCAACGCGCCCGTCAGAAGCCCGCCCAGGCCCGCAAGCCACTGTCGGAAATCGTCCATGAGGAGCGCTATCGCGGCTGAGGCCGACCGCCGTGGCAACGCGATTGCACGATAACGCGTCTCAAAACCCCGCGTCACCTGCCGGATACCGTCGAACGGGAGGAAACCGGCTCAGTCCCTGACGTTCCCGCGGTCGCGGATCGCCATCATCGTCGTGAGCACGCCCGCGTGGAGGAAGCCATGCTGCTGGGCCAGATCGGCACGGTATGGCATGGCGATCTCGACTGCGCCCGGTGCTACCTGCGTCATCTCCGCGCCAATCGTCGTCATGACCCTCTGGCGCACGAAACTCGCCCGGACCCGGCGCGCGAAGTCGGGATCACTGGGTTGGAACGGTGGGGTCATCGCGACCTCGTAAACCAAAACCAGGCCACCAGTTGGCGGCTACTGACGAACAGAAAAGAGTATACGCCAGCGAGATCGCGTCGGCTGCCAGTACCGATAGAGGAAGAAGTACGCAGATGGCGGTCATACGTCCATGCGTTGCCATCACGAAGAAGGAAAATGCCCCTCTGTCTGTTCTTCAAGAAATCGCCCGCGTAATTCAGTCATTGTGGGACAATTGACCCTCCCACGCCGCAGGCGTACGATTTCCTTCGATCGCACGTGGGAAAGTAGAAGGGAGGGGCGCATGGCGACGCGATACCCGGAGAAGCAGTACGCGATGGACTGGATCGAGGAGAACCGGCAGCGGTTCTCCGATTTCGACATGGAAATCTGGCGGTATGCCGAACCGGCGTGGCGGGAATACAAATCCGCGAAGGCGTATGTGGACCTCCTGCGCGGGGAAGGGTTCGATGTCGAGGAGGGATCGGGCGGGATGCCGACGGCCTTCGTCGCGACGTGGGGCGAGGGGAAGCCCATCCTCGGCGCGTACGCGGAGTACGACGCCGTGCCGGGCAACTCGCAGCAGGCCGTCCCATACCGCGCGCCGCGCGAGGGGCTGCATCCGTGGACGGCGGGGCATACCGACCCCCACTCGCAACTCGGCACGACCGCCTTGATGGGTGTGCTCGCCGCGAAGGCGACGATGGAGAAATACAACCTGACGGGCACGCTGAAGTTCTTCGGCGAACCGGCGGAGAAGGTCTGCGGCTCCAAGCCGGTGCATGCCGCGAAGGGATACTACGACAGCTTCGACGCCTTCATCGCCTACCATCCGAACATCAATAATTCGACGGTCTGGGAGACGCATTGCGGCTCGTACTGGAGCGCCGTCTTCACCTTCGAATGCCGGACGCCGGAAGAATGGATTGACCGCGACCTGCTGCCGAAGCCGGGCGGCTCGCACGCAACAGCCCGCTGCCCCGGCGCGATTGACGCGCTGATGCTCATGTACACGACCACCAAGTACACCAAAGAGGCGATGTTCCCCCATACCGGCACCTGGACGCTCAATGAGTTCGTCCTCGCTGCCGGGGACGCCACCTCGGACAATCTGCCGCCGCGCTTCAGCCAGATTCAGTACTCGTGGCGCGGGCCGACGCTCGGCATCCAGGAGCAGATCGCCAATGTGCTGATGAACAACGCGAAACACGCCGCCGCCGTCACCGGCTGCGAAGCCTCGCTGCGCTGGGTGACGAAGACGCGCGTCGGCCTCGCGAACAACGCGATGGCCGATCTGACCTACCGCAATCTCGCCCTCGTCGGGGCACCCGTCTACCCGGAGCGCGCCCGCGCCTTCGCGCGTCAGATGCAGGAGCATCTCGGCGACACGCCGATGGAGAATCCCTTCGCGCCCGAGAACGAGCGGCTGACCGACCCGCGCGATCTCGAAACCGCGCTGCGGGGCGTCCTGCCGTCGTGGCAAAAGAACTTCACGTCCGATGATTACGTTGAGTACTGCTGGCACGCGCCGACCGTGCGATTGTTCACCTCGCGCCCGACGCTCCGCGCGCCGGAGGGCAGCCCGCATGGCTACCCCGCCTGGACGCACAACGCGCTCGGCGGCGTGCCGGATGCCATTGACCCCGGCATGTTCGTTGGGGGCAAGACGATCGCGGGCACGCTCCTCGACCTCATTACCCAGCCGGACGAACTCGCCCGCGCGCGGGCCGAGTTCGTCGAGCGGACGGGTGGCGGCATCGGCGGCTCCGCATGGGTCGCGCCGCTGCTCCCGGCGGATTTTCCCGCGCCGGTGGACCTCCGCTGGCCGGAATACGTCACGACCGTGCGCGGTGAGGAATGGTGCATCCCCACGCCGATTGACGGAGCGGACATTAGATTATGAGGCCGAAACCCGTAATCGGTGCGATACTTGATGGTAAGGAATCTGCAATCGCTATGGGCGATACTGGGCTGGCGCGAGGAAGCGCATACTGAACAGTCCATGTGCAACAAAGGAGAGATGTTCGATGGAAAAGCGCGAAAAGGCCACGTTTGCGGCCGGATGCTTCTGGGGTGTCGAGGCGACGTTCCGGGAGATTCCCGGCGTGATCTCCACCGCCGTCGGTTACATCGGCGGCAAGACGGAGAACCCCACCTATCGGGAGGTCTGCTCCCACACGACCGGGCACGCCGAGGCAGTCGAGGTGACGTACGACCCCGAAAAGGTCTCGTACGATGCCCTCCTTAACATCTTCTGGGAGAATCACGATCCGACGCAGATGAACCGGCAGGGGCCGGACATCGGCGATCAGTATCGCTCCGAGATCTTCACCCACAACGCCGAGCAGGAAGCGGCGGCAAAGGCATCCAGGGAGCGGCTGCAACAATCCGGCCGGTTCCGCCGCCCGATCGTCACGGCAATCAGCCCCGCCGAAACCTTCTACATGGCGGAGGACTACCACCAGCAGTACCTCGAAAAGCGCGGCATGGCCTCCTGCCACGTCAGCATGGCGCACTGAGGGAAGGACCACACGGAAAAGCGCAAAGGGGAGCGGCAACAACGCCGCTCCTTTTCGTGTTAAGATGGCGGTGCAGCGAGACAGGGAAGAAGATGACGCGCGAGGAGTAGACGCCATGCAGACACCGTTCCCATCCATCGAGGGGCGCATCCCGTTTCATGGCTACGAGACCTGGTATCGGATCGTCGGAGCGGGCGAGGAGCCGGGCAAACTGCCGCTCCTGACCCTGCACGGCGGGCCGGGCGCGTGCCACGACTACTTGGAATCCATGGAGGCGCTCGCCGCGACCGGGCGGCGCGTCATCTTCTATGATCAACTCGGCTGCGGCAATTCGGCGGTGCCGTCCAACCCGTCCCTCTGGACGGTCAGTCTCTATGTCGAGGAAGTGGACGCTGTGCGCCGCGCGCTCGGTCTGGAGCGCGTGCATCTGCTCGGCCAGTCGTGGGGTGGAATGCTCGGCATGGAGTACGCGCTGACGCAACCGGCGGGCCTCGCCAGCCTGATCATCGAGAGTTCGCCCGCCAGCATGCCCCAGTGGGTCGTGGAGGCGAACAAACTGCGCGCGGCATTGCCGCCGGACGTCCAGCGCACGCTGCTTGCGCATGAGGCGGACGGCACGACGGATGACCCCGCGTACGAAGACGCGATGATGGTCTTCTACCAGCGCCACGTATGCCGCCTGCCCGAGTGGCCGGAGTACGTGCTGCGCTCGTTCGAGAAACTGAGCGAGAACCCCGAGGTCTATTACACGATGAACGGACCGAGCGAGTTCCACGTCACGGGCACGCTGAAGACGTGGGACATCACGGGCCGTCTCGGCGAAATCCGCGTGCCGACGCTCGTCCTCTCCGGTCGGCATGACGAGGCGACACCCGCGATCCACGAAACCGTCCATCGCGGCATCCCGGGCTCCGAATCAGTCTATTTCGACGAGAGCGCGCATATGTGCCATGCGGAAGAACCGGAGAGGTTCCGGCAGGTGGTGGGCGATTTCCTCGCGCGGGTCGAGGCGCACTAATGCGCTCTCATCCCGTTGCGCCGCACATCCCCGTGCGAAACCCGACAATCTCCGCGATCCCCCGTTGATTTCGCCCTCACAGGCCAGTGAGCGCTTGCTGCAAAGCGTACGCCTCTGAGGAAATTTAGCGTTATGTCCGGATGTTGATCCCACTGTATTGACGTTGGCGCATATGCCGATTAATGTTGTCGCATTACGCGGTGCGGTGGGAAGACGATGGGGAGTCAGACGGAAAAGCGATGGATCTCGGCTATGGTGCGCTGCTTTCGCGCATGCTGGCAGCACGCTGTATCGTGAGGTCCGTCGAGCAGAAGAATCCAGCCACCTCTGATACCAACGTACCGCCACAGTGTGCGAGCATCCGCGCGGCGCCTCACGCCGTTCTCGCTCGCTCTCGGTTCATGCTCTTGGAAGGAGTTTGGTTGCATGGCGACGTCACTCACGCGGAATCTCTCGATCAATGGCAAGACGCAGGCGGTCTCGGTGGACGACGATACCGAGCCGCTCCTCTACGTCCTCCGCAATCAACTCGCGGAGAAGGGGCCGAAGTTCGGCTGCGGGGTGGCCCAATGCGGTGCATGCACCGTGCTCATCGAGGGAAAAATCACGCGCTCCTGCGTCACAGCGATAAAGACCGTCGCCGAGGGCGCGAACGTGACCACGCTGGACGGACTGGGGAGCGCGGAGAAGCCGCATCCCTTGCAGCACGCCTTCATCGAGCAGCAGGCCGGGCAGTGCGCCTACTGCGGTAACGCGATGATTATGGGTGCCCTCGGATTCTTGCAAGGGCGGATCGCCGCCGGCAATCGCGCCGTGCCGAGTGAGGACGAGATCAAGCAGTTCCTGTCGGGCGAATCGAGCACACCGCCCTTTGTCTATCTCTGTCGCTGCGGATCCCACCTGCGGATCGTCCGCGCGATTCAGCAAGCGGCGAAGGAGATGCTGTAATGGCACAGATGATTTCGCGCCGACAGTTCATCGCGCGCGCGGGGACGCTGGCGGTCGCCTTCAGTCTCGCGCCGACATTGGCCCAAACCTTGCGGACCGAAGTGAGCGCGGCAGGCACAACCTCCGATATGGGCGTTGATTCATGGCTGGTAATCGGCCCCGATAACACCGTGACGATTTACAGCGGCAAGGTGGAACTTGGCACCGGGGTGCAAACCGCCCTGACACAGATCGTCGCCGAGGAGTTGTTCGTCAACTTCGGCCAAATCCATTTCGTCCAGGGTGACACCGCTCAGACACCCGGGGATAAGGGATATACCGCCGGTAGCCAGACGATCCAGTCGGAGGGACTGAAACTGCGCATCGCCGCCGCCACCGCGTTCCAGGCGCTGCTTACGCTCGCCTCCCAACAGATCGGCGTGCCGAACCAGGCGCTACGCGCGCAGGACGGCCAGATCGGTATCGGGCATAATCTCAATCGTGCCCTCACCTACGCACAGTTGATCGGCCAGCAACAGATTCAGCTCACCTCCGACGCCAAGGTTGCCGTCAAGGCCCCCGCCGATTACACGGTCGTGGGCACGACGGTGCCGCGCGTGGACCTCCCCGACAAGTTCCTGGCGACGTTCACGTACATGCAGGATGTGCGGGTGGACAACATGCTGCACGCGCGCGTCGTGCGCCCCGCCGGGCGGAACGCTAGCTTTGTCAGCTTGGATCAAACGAACGCACAGACCGTCCCCGGCTTCCTCAAGGTCGTACAGAAGGGCAACTTCGTCGGCGTCGTCGCCACGGACGAGTGGGCGGCGATCCAGGCGGCGAAGGCGCTGAAGGTGACGTGGCAGCAGGGTGCCCCACTGGCTGCCGAGGCGGACCTTCCCACGGCGCTCCAGGACCCCGCCAATATCTATCAGTCCGGCCCGACCGCCCCGATGGTGGGTGATGTTGATAAAGCACTGGCCGGGGCGAGCACGACGCTGGAGGCGACTTATTTCGCGCCCTTCCAGATGCACGCAGCCATCGGGCCTTCGTGCGGCGTCGCGGACGTGCAGGCGGACAAGGCGACGGTCTGGTCCGGAACGCAGGGCGTCTATCCGCTGCAAGGGGCGATTGCTCAACTGCTTGGCCTGCCGACCGCCGCTGTCCACGTCATCTACGTCGAGGCGGCGGGCTGCTACGGACACAATGGCGCGGACGATGCGGCGGCGGATGCCGCCCTGCTCTCGCAGGCGATGGGCAAGCCCGTCCGCGTGCAGTGGATGCGGCAGGACGAGCACGGCTGGGAGCCGCTCGGCCCGGCGATGCTCCACGCGATGCGCGGCGGGCTGGACGCCAAGGGCGGCATTGCCGCCTGGGATCACACCGTCTGGACGCCGGTCCACTCGACCCGCCCGGGTGGCGCGGCGGGGAATCTCCTCGCCGGACAGGAGACCGGCTCCCTGCCGCCCGCGCTCGGCTCGCCGGTGGGGAGTGGCACGCGCAACCAGCCCGTGAACTACGCATTCGCGAACAACCGCGTGACGGAAAACGCGGTCGCCAATTTTGCAATGACTAAAGGGGCGAACGGCAAGTTCACCACGACGGCACCGTTGACGTACACCTTCCTGCGTTCGTCGGCGCTACGCAGCCTCGGCGGCTTTTCCAACAGTTTCGCCAATGAGTCATTCATGGATGAACTGGCGGCCAAGGCGGGCGCCGATCCGTTCACCTTCCGCATGGGCTACCTGAGCGATCCGCGCGCCGTCGCGGTGATGCAGGCGATGGCGAAGCAGGCGGGTTTGACCAGGGACAAGCCCCCGGCGCAAGCTGGGATGCTGAGCGGGCGGGGCATCTCCTATCTCCAGTACGAGAATACCCTGGCCTATGTCGCCGCCGCCGCCGAAGTGCAGGTGAATACCACCACCGGAGCGGTGCAGGTCACACGGGTCGTTGTCGCCCACGACTGCGGACAGATCATCAACCCGGACGGGCTGAAGAATCAGATCGAGGGGAACGTCATCCAAGGGATTAGCCGGACGCTGAAGGAGCAGGTGGCGTACGACGCCAACGGGGTGACGAGCGTCGTCTGGGCGCAAAACCAGTTCTTCCCCACGCCGCAGTATTCGATCCTCCACTTCACGGAGGTGCCCGCGGTCGAGGTCGTTCTCATAGATCAGCCAACGCAGCCGCCCTGGGGCGCGGGGGAACCTACCACCGAGGTAATCCCAGCGGCGATCGGCAACGCCATCTTCGATGCCGCCGGTATCCGCCTGCGCACGCTGCCGCTCACGCCGGACCGCGTGCTTGCGGCGCTCGCGGCGAAGAAAAGTTAGCGGGGCGGGAGACGAGGTTTCCGGACTCGTGGAGAAGAAGAGGCAGCGCGGGGAGGAGCCTCCCTCCCCGCGCTACGCCTCATCCGCATCACCGATGGTCACAGTGCTGAGTGACCGCCAGAGATACCATGACGCGACTGAGCGGTAGGGACGCCAGCGGGCCGCGATCGCCTCCATTTCCGATGGCGACGCGGGAGCGGGCAGATTCCAATGGCGCTGCATCGCGCTTCGCAGGCCGAAATCGCCCGTCGAGAGGACATCCGGGCGACCGAGTGCGAAGATCAACGCCATCTCCGCCGTCCACCGCCCGACACCCTTGATCGGCAGGAGTGCCGCAATGACCGCCTCATCGTCCGCCGCCGCGAGCGCAGCGGGATCAATGCTACCGTCCGCGAACCGGGCGGCGCAATCCTTGAGGTAACTGACCTTGCGCCACGAGAGACCGGCGGCCCGCAACTGCTCATCCGGCACGGCGAGCACGCCATCCGGCGTCATCGTGCCGTCCGGCATGAGCGCTCGCACCCGCGACAGGACGGCCGCCGCCGCGTGGACGGAGATTTGCTGCCCAACAATCGCCCGCGCGACTGATTCGAAGAGGTCCGGTTCAGGGACGAGGGTGCAGGGGCCATGCCGCGCGATCATCCGCGCGAGCGTTTCGTCCACGGCGGCGAGATGAGCGACGGCGGCGGCATGCGGGTCAGTGGCGGTCACGATATACTCCTATGTATTGTCAGAAGCCAGAAATCAGAAGAGGGTGATGGATCCCCATTTTCTCGCGGCATCGTATCACCCTCCGCATTGAAGCGGCGGCCCGGCGGCGGCGGGAATCTGCTTGACATCTCCCCCACTGGCTGCTATTCTCCGATCATAGAAAGAAAATCTCTCTCATATAACGCGGCAGCTTTCCGCTCTGTGGAAAAGAGTGTCACGTACATTCGGGGCCTTTTCCTGCTACGGGGGCCTGCGTTGGCCGCTCCGTCGGCAGCGTCAGAGATGGGAAGGGTAGATGGCCCAACTGG
>JAICJW010000567.1 GCA_025928215.1 Chloroflexia bacterium
ATCGGCCCGACGACGAGGCGCACCTGTTCGATGCGCTCCGTCCGCCGCAGAATCGCGACGCCGAAGAGCCAGACGCCGAGGCCGACGAACATGCCGATAACGCCGCTCACATGGACGAACAGCGCGAACACATATGGTCTCATGGCTGGCTCCTCTCGCATATTGCGGAGCGAGGGAGCGCGACCTGAGTGCGATCCCCCATACGCGCATCTGATGTAGATGTTGATCGGGAGAATCTTCGTGAATGAGCGGATCACGCGAGCAACTGCACGATGCCGGCGTTGCCATCTACCGTGACTCGCTGGCCGTCACGTAGACGCACGGTTGCATCGCCTGCCGCTACCACCGCCGGAATGCCGTACTCGCGGGCGACCAGTGAGGCGTGGGCGGCCAGTGATCCGCCATCGGTAACCACCGCGGCGGCGCGGCCGAAGAGCGGTGTCCATGCGGGCGCTGTGACCTGTGCCACCAAGACCTCGCCTGGCTTGAAGCGCGCGAAATCTTCCGGTCCTCGGATCACGCGGACTGGACCCGTCGCACGGCCAGGACTCGCGGGCATACCCCTGAGGACCTGGAGCACAGTGAGTCCATCAGTCCCGGGCACAGCGTGTGTTGATGTTGCCATCCCCGGAGCCGGAGCTCGCATGGCGTCGGTCGCCCGCGCGATCAAACGCGCGCCCAGGGGATTGCCGAGCACCAGCGGCGGGCTAAGTCGGCGCTGGCGATCCCAAGCCTGGCGTCTCGCAGTCACTGCCACCCGGAGATCATTATCCGCTTTCCCTTCGCGCCTCTCCTGCTCCTCGCGCGGCCCCTCTTGGCCCGCCCGGCCCATGTTTGCTACCAGACGACCCACTTCAAGGCATGCCTCCACCTCCGCTCGCGTAAGGAAGAAGACGTCCTCCGTCTGCGCGATTGCGCCATGCAGCCGCAGCTCGCCACCCAGACGCAGGATGGCACGCCGAAGGAACGGCCAGCCCAGGGTGAACCAACTGGCCTGCTCTTCGCGCAGGACGGCGTACTGTTGCGCAAGTGCGAGGAGCGCGTCGAAACGGCGTCGCAGCGCGGGATGGCTGGCGAGTGCCGCGCGGCACGCCGCCTCGGCCGCACGACGATTCGCCTCCATGCGGGCGCGACGCCCGGCGAGATCGTCCATTTCCGTTGTGCCGCTTGGTTCTCTACCTCCATCCCGGCCCTCATCTTCGCCGAGCGTCGGACGAATCCAGTCGAGACTCTGGACGGCATGAGGCGGAGTCACCGGGTACGGCGTGGGCGGCTCGACGGGTCTGACGGGCAACCCGAGCAGGAGCTCCTGGTGGCCGCGTGCCGCTTGCTCTGGGAGGTGTTTGCGACAGAAACGCGCCAGCGCGTGCTCTGCCTTCCAGGCGTGGCCGCCCACCACACTGAAGTCCCACAGATATGCGCCAGCGACGCCGGCAACCGCGTCAATCGCACCGATCAGGTCGGCGGGGGAGGCGGTCTCGACCCGAGTTTCCCAGGACGCCACAAGGCGCTGATAGCGCGGCAGCAACTCCTCACGCCAGCGGCGCGCGACAGGGGCGATCAACGAACGCTCGGCGAGGTCTGGCCGGCTCGTGCTGAGCGCGAGGGCGAGGAGGGCACGTGGGTGGCGCGTGAGAGCGATCACCACACCGCGTAGCGGCAATCCGCCTCCGATGGGCGAGGAGAAATACCAGCCGTTGGCGAGCACGTGGTAGGGCGGTCGTGGGCGCAGGCCGAAATCGCGCTCCTCGGCGGACACTTCGCCCTCCTCGATACGGGCCAGCAGCCAGCTTTCGCACAACGGTGTCACCGGCTCAGGAAGCCACTCGCCCAGCCGGAAGTTGCGCATCCAGCCGCCTTTGGCAGGGGATGCCCACGTATTTGGCGTGACATTTTCCGTGGGCGCGACGGACTCGACGAGCGCGTCAGGAGCGGCGGGCGTGGGTAACGCGGTCATCGGGCGTGTCTGCAGGACGAAGAGCGTGCCATCCGCGAGAGC
>JAICJW010000445.1 GCA_025928215.1 Chloroflexia bacterium
CTACGTCGCTCTCGATGTCACAATCGAGAATCATGACTCCGCAAAGACTCTGAGTTTTAACTTCTTCTACGCGAGTGTCAAAGATGCGGAAGGACACCAATACACCAGTACCGTATCGAGCGGTGTTGTTGAGCCACCTCTTGGTTCAGGAGATATTGCGCCCGGTGATAAGGTCCGTGGCTGGCTTTTGTTTGAAGTACCAGTAGGTACGAAACTGGCGACATTTAAGTATGAGCCTATCCTCAGTACTCGACCAGTCATATTTGACATCAGCAAGTAATATTATTCCAGTGCGAGCAGAGCCTCCTAGACTGAACGAGAAGCGGGATTGGGCGACACTGGTAATAACTGAAAGGAGCGCACGATGCCACGTCCCGACGAAATCGGCATACCAAACAATTGGGGACGGTGGGGGGATGAGGACGAGCGGGGGACGGCGAACCTGCTCAACGCGGAGCTGGTGCGGGAGGCGGCGCGGCTGATTCAGCGCGGCACGGTTTACTCGCTCGCCGCGCCGCTCTCGCCGGACGGGCCAAACCTGCCGAGCCGCCGCCCGACATGGCATGTCGTCACGACACGCCGCCGCCCGGACGGCGTCCTCTCCGGCGCGGACGATGTCGTGATGATGCACACGCACGGCACGACGCACATTGACGCCCTCTGCCACATCTACATGGGCGATACGCTCTACAACGGCCATTCGTCACACAAAATCCTGCCCTCCGGCGCGCAGAAATGCGGCATCCAGAATGTCGGGCCGATGGTTGGGCGGGGCATCCTGCTCGACATCGCGGACTTTCGCGGTGTCCCGCATCTCGACGGCGGCGAGGCAATCGAGCCGGATGAACTGGATGCCTGCGCCGCCAAACAGGGCGTGACGATCCAACCGGGCGATACCGTCCTCATCCGTACCGGCTGGTGGCAACTCTTCAGTGGCGGGGCGGAAGCGCGGCAACGCTTCTATGCCTCGGAGCCGGGCTTGAGCGGTGCGTGCGGCCAGTGGTTCAAAGAACATGACCTCGTCGCCCTCGGCGGGGATAACCCGGCAGTTGAAGTGATCCGGTCATGGGCGGACACCTTGCCGCTGCATCAGGCGGTCATCTGGGGCTGCGGCGGCTATCTCGTCGAATTCCTCGATCTCGAACGCCTCGCCGCCGCCAAAGTCTATCAGTTCCTCTACGTCGCCACCCCGCTGCGATTGGAAGGCGGCGTTGGTAGCCCGATTGTGCCATTGGCAATCGTGTAAATTCGTCGTTCTCGACGGCGTTAGAGTGCGTAATCCCCCGCGTGCGCTTCCTCCAGGTAGCGTGCAAGTAAATCAATGCACGCCTGAATGTCGGTCGCGCTCGCCATCTCGTTGACCGAGTGGACGTAGCGGCAGGGGATGGAGAGGGTAATCGCGGGCATCCCGCCACGCTGCCGCTGCACGCCACCTGCGTCGGTGCCGCCAAAGGGCAGGATTTCCATCTGGTGCGGAATCCCCTCACGCTCCGCGATGGCGCGGAAGTGCGCGACCAGTCTCGGGTGGCTGATGAACGAGCCGTCCATGATCTTGATCGCCGCGCCGCCGCCGAGAGTCGTGATTGCGTTCTCCGGCGGCCCACCGGGAAAATCGCGCGCTGGGGTGTCGTCCACCGCGATGACGACCGTCGGATTGAGGGCGTAGCCGCTCGCCGTCGCGCCGCGCAGCCCGACTTCCTCCTGCGTCGTCGCGACAGCGTAGATGGTCGCCTCATGCGAGCGGAGCGCCCGCAACGCTTCGAACATCACCAGCAGTCCGACCCGATCGTCAATCGCCTTCGAGACGTAATTGTCCCCCATCTTCTCGAAAGCGCGATCCATCGTCACGAAATCGCCGACGCGCACCGCCGCCTTGACGGCGTCGGCGGACATGCCGAGATCAACGAAGAACTCCTCGTGCTTCGGCACGGTCGGCGTCTCACCTGGCCCGGAATGGCGCGCCAATTGCAATGCGCCGTGCACGGTCGCGCCGCTCGCCGTCGTGATGATGACGCGCTGTGCAACCATATTGAGTGGCATGACCCCGCCGCCGAGGGGTTGGAGGCGCACGAATCCCTTCTCGTCAATGTATTTGACGAGGAAGCCGATTTCGTCCATGTGCGCGGCAATCATCACTCGCACGTCATCGCGCCCCCGCTTCGTACCGATCACGTTGCCCATCGCGTCGGTGCGCAGATCGTCGGTCAGCCCGCTCAGTTGCTCGCGGACGATGACGCGCAATTGCTCTTCGCGCCCCGGCACGCCGGGTGTCTGCGTCAATCGCTCGAAAAGCGCCTCATCCAGGGGCATCTTCCCCTCCTTCCACGATTGTCCGTCCCATGCTGCCGAGCCTCGCAGCGGACAGCATACACGGAACGCAGGTCGTGTTCGAGGTTCGACGTGCTCGGTTCCACGAACCCCGAACTCCGAACCCCGAACTCCCTTCCCGTCTGGCACGCATCCTGCACACCTTTTCGACGCTGTATGGCGCGTTTGCGCGTTCATAGCATCGAGAAAGGAATGCGAAACATGGATCGTGTCACACAAGGTTCCGCGACGGCGGCAATTGATTACCTGATTATCGGCGGTGGCCTCGCGGGGGCAATGGCAGCGGAGGCAATCCGTGAGCGGGGCGTGGGCGGCCGCGTCGTCATCCTCACGGACGATCACGAGCGGCCCTACCACCGCCCGCCGCTCTCCAAGGAGTATCTGCGCGGCGATCAGGAGCGCAAAGAAGTCTTCGTCCACTCAGCGGAGTGGCACAATGAGCAGGGCGTGGAGTTGATGACGACGACACGCGCCACGAGCCTCGATCCGAAACTCCATCAAGTGACACTGGCGGATGGGCGAACGCTGGAATACAAGAAACTCCTGCTCGCGACGGGGGGTACGCCCCGGCAATTGGAGATTCCCGGCGCGGAACTGGAGGGCATCCACTATCTCCGCTGGCTGGATGACTCCGACGCGATTCGTGGCGCCGCAGCGAAGGCGAAGCACGCGGCCGTGATCGGCGGCGGTTTTATCGGCGTCGAGGTCGCCGCTGCGCTCGTCACCTACAAGGTGGACACGACGGTGATCGTTAAGGGCAAGACGATCTGGGACACATTAATGCCCGAAAATCTGGCGATGTTCTTCCAGCAGACGCTCGCGGATCACGGTGTGAAGTTCCTCACCGGGGACGAAGCCGTCCGTATCCTGCCGCAGTCCGGCCAGATGCGCGCCGGGATGGTCGCGACGAAGAAGGGGCACACCGTCGGCGGCGATCTGATCGTCGCGGGCGTCGGCATCGCCCTGAATCGCACCCTCGCGGACGCCGCGCTGCTCAAGTACGACGGCGGGACGCAGGGCGTCGCCGTCAATGAATATCTGCAGACGAG
>JAICJW010000348.1 GCA_025928215.1 Chloroflexia bacterium
CGTCGGGCCACTGGCGAAGATCGGGTCCATCGAGACGAAATCGTTGATCTGCATGATGCGCAGTTGCCCGCCGCGCTTGATTGCCCCACTCGCCGCGGTCGGATTCGCCGCCGAAACTGCCGACGCGACCGCCACGGTCGGCGCGGCCGATGACGCGCTCGCCACTGTGGCGACGGCCGCCGCCGGTGTGACGATCTGCGGGACGATTGCCGCCGCCGTCGGCGCCTTGCCCGCCGCGGTCGGCGTCGCGGTTTTCGTCCCCCCACACGCCGCGAGAATGCTTGCCGCCGCGATGCCGCCGATACCGGCCAGCGCGGCGCGCCGCGAAACCCGTGCTCCCGTAGGCATGATGCCCTCCCTTTCCGGCCGCCGACGGTTCAGCGACCCCCCCGGTGCTTCAGCCGTGGATCGAGCGCCTGCCGCACTCCATCGCCGACGAAGTTAAATGCGAGGACCGTGACGAAAATCGCGATCCCCGGCGCGAACGCCAACCATGGCGCGGTTTCGAGATACTGCGAGCCGGAGCGCAGCATCGCCCCCCAACTCGGCGTCGGCGGCACGACGCCGACGCCGAGGAACGAGAGCGACGCCTCCGTGACGATGGCGGTCGCGATCATCAGCGTCGCCTGCACAATGATCGGCGCGGTGACGTTCGGCCAGATATGGCGAGCCATAATGACGCGCGGCGGGACGCCAATCACCCGCGCCGCCGCGACGTATTCCCGCTCGCGCTCGGCAAGCGTCTGCCCGCGCGTCAGCCGCGCGATCGTCGTCATTGAGACGAAGCCGATGGCGATCATCGCGTTGCCGATGCCGGGGCCGAGCGCCGCCGTGATCGCCAGCGCGAGAATGAGGGAGGGGAAAGCCTGCACCGCGTCCACGAAACGCATGACGACGTTATCCGTCGCGCCGCCGACGAACCCACCGAGCAACCCGAGTGTGACGCCGAGCGCGAGCGCGATTCCCACCGCGATGATGCCAACTTCGAGCGACATGCGCGAGCCGTAGATGATCCGCGACAGCACATCGCGCCCCAGGTCGTCCGTGCCGAACAGGTGTTGCGCGGAGGGTGGTTGGGCGAGGGCGAGATAATCCTGATCGGTTGGGTCATAGGGCGAAATCACGGGAGCGAAGAGCGCGCAGAAGACGACAATCGCGAGGATCGCCAGCCCCGCCCCGGCGAGGCGCGCATCGAGGACGCGCCGGAAGGTGCGCCATCGCGTGCCGCCATGCCCACCTTCGAGCGCGGCGGTGGGAAGGATCGTTGCCGTGAGGTCGGCGGGCGGCGGCACGCGCATATTCTCGCTACTCATCGGTATCGGATCCGCGGATCGAGATAGCCATACGTCAGGTCGGTAATCAAATTGGCGATCATCACGGCGAGCGCCAGCATCAGGACCGATCCCTGGAGCAGGGGATAATCGCGGTTCGCGATCGCATCCACCGCCGCCCGCCCGACGCCGGGGATCGCGAAGACCGTCTCCGTAATCGCCGCGCCGGAGACGAGTTGGCCCATCTGCAAACCGATGATCGTCACGATTGGAATGAGCGCATTCTTGAGCGCGTGCCCGACGATGACGCGCCGCTCGCGCAAGCCCTTGGCGCGCGCCGTCGCGATGTAATCCTGCCCGAGCACTTCCAGGAGCGCGGAGCGCCCTTGCCGCATGATCACCGCCGCCGAATGCGTGCCGAGCACAATCGCGGGGAGTGCGAGCATCTTGAGGCTGAGCGGCAGGTTCACGAAGGGCGAGGTATAACCGCTCGGTGGCACCCAATGCAGCAGCACCGCGAAGACGTAGACGAGAATCAGCGCCTCCCAGAAACTCGGCAGGGCGATCCCTCCGAGCGCGAAGACGGACGCTGTGACGTCGAGCCGGCTGCCTGGTCGGAGCGCCGAGATGACCGCCGCCGTCAGCCCAATCGTGACGCCAATGAGCAGGCCGGCGAAGCCGATGTACAGGCTGATCGGCAACCGCCGGAGCAGGATTTTCGTCACTGGCTCGTTCGTGCGGATGGAGGTGCCGAGGTTGCCGTGCACGAGGCGGCCAAGCCACTTGCCGTATTGGACATAGATCGGTTGGTCTAGCCCGAAATCGTGCCGGAGCGCCTGATAGGTCTCCTGATTCCCGGCGTTGTCACCGAGGACGGCGACGGCGGGATCACCGGGGAGAACATAGAGCAGGCCGAATGAGATCACGCTGGCGATCAGCAGGACCGGGACCATGCTGGCCACGCGCCGGGCGATATACTCTCCCATCTGGACCCATCCCCGCGATGCACGACGGCGTGGACATCTATTTCCGGCATTCACAGTTGATAGGGACGATCCTATCATTGCCTGTGGGAAGGTGTCAATTGCGCCGTCTGCGATCGTCAGTACACGGTATTCACTGCCGCGGAGCGCAAGCCGGACGAACGCCCATCTATGTAAAACACCCTACCGGAGAGTCACGTCATCAGACGGGTTCCCGCCGCCCGCACGATCCGCTCGGTATCGCACAGGCGGCATGAGGGAGAAGAGACGGCATGCCCGCATTGCCCGAGAGGCGATTTACCCGACGCCGAGCAGTTTGAACATCTCGCGGCCAAGAAGACCCTGCAGCACTTCGTACTGCGTGCCCTTGTTCTCGGGGTGCTCCTCGAAGCGCGCGCGTTCGAAATACTGCGTCGTGTAGGTCTTGCCGTCGGTCAGGGAGACTTCCTGATATTCCTCCGTGATCGGGTAGCCGAACTGCGCGAGACCACCGTGCTGCTCCCAATAGGTCTTGAAGACGCCGCCCAGCGTGTGACCCGTCGCGGCATAGAACACTTTCGTATCTGTATTGGCGATGGATGGGACGGGCTGGAATGCCTGCCGGAGCGCCGCGCTCGCCGAAGATGTGGACGCGGGCGCGGTGGGCGGTGGGGCGGACGGATTGGGAACGGTCGTCGGCGTGGCGGTCGGTTGGATGGGCGCGGTGCCGTTGTCGGTGTTGACGAGTAGCGATGGCGCCGGTGTGCCGCTACTGAGACCGAGCGCGAAGACGCTCACCGTCGTGTTCGCGCCGAACATGACACCATCGCTCTTCGTGACGACCCCGCCATTACCGTCGTAGAGGACGAGCGTATAGGTGCCTGCGGCAATCGCGGTGTAGTTGTCCGTCTGCCCGGCCTTCGCGTTGCCGAGGACGGTGTTCGTCCCGCCGGTCGAGAGCGTCAGCGTCCCCGTGCCGGGGAGATAGTTCCCGAAGCGAACCTGGGTGTTGTTGCTGCCATCCAGCGTATTGCGGTCAATCTCAACTGAGGCGTCTACGCTGTTGTCCGCCTGTCTGCCGAGGACGATGATCGAATAGTCCTTCGGCGCATGGAAGAAGAAGGCGCGCTTGTAGACATAGGCGGCGGATTGCGACCGTTTTCCGGCGGGATAGACGCTCAGTTCGTAGTTGCCCTCCGGCGCGGAAAGGTAGGTGCCGAGGGTCTTGAAGGGCGCGTTGTTCGCGACCTGAATTGAGTCAATAAAGATATCTACCCCCGCGCTATCCGGAACCGCATTGAGAAACCGCACGCGGAACGGCGGAGTATCCTTCGCGGCGACGGTCGGCAGAATAATTGCCAGCAGCAACCCCGCCAGCGCGATGCCATAGAGCGCCGTTCGTAGCGCGCGTGACGTGCCGATGCGCATGGTAATCTCCTCTCCCAAATGCGGTACGCACCACGTACCGTTTCCCACTTCTCCCCGGTCTGCTATAATGTCCGTACGACCTGTACGTACACCATAGAATACTGAATACTGCCAAGTTTGCAAGGGATCTGTGCGCTGGATGTCGAATGGCATGAGCAGCGTGGTAGGTGGGAGGATGAGATGCCGGACGAGGTCTTCCGGATCACTGCTGGAGTGACGAATGCCGAACGGCTTCTGATTGATGAGGTCTGGGCGGATGTGCTGCGCCGGAACCGCTGGCGACGGCGCGGCTGGCGGCTGCTCCACCGGGTGCGTGCGTTTCCTTACCTCCTGATCCCCTCCCGAAACGGGAAGAGGAGAAAAGAGGAAATGCTGTGCGAATCCCCTTCACATTTTCGGGAGGGGCCGGAGATTAGGGAGTAGCGGACGCGACGACGATAGCGGCGTTGAACTGGACGCATTCGCCATCGTCGTACTGACGAATGCTCGCAAAGACCTCGTCCAGCGCCGTCGTTTGCCGGGCAGGCGGAAGCTGGAGAAGCAGGCTGTCGAACGTCACCATGTCGCTGCGAATGTAGCCAAGAAACTCTTCCGGCGTCCCTGGCCACGGCAGCGGCACGATCCGCGTCTCCTCGCGGACTTCCGCGAAACCCGCCGCGCGAAGGGCGGCGGAGAGCGTGCCGGATCGGGCGAACTTCAGCGGGTGCGGCGTTTCGGAATCGGGCGGCGGTGGTGGGGAGGGATGGTAGCGCAGGAGCACCGAGAGCGTGCTGGTCAGGTAATCAATCTGCTCCAGCGGCCCCCAGACGGCGAAGATGGCACGACCGCCGGGGCGGAGTACCCGCCGCACCTCATGGAGCGCGCGTGGCACATCGGAGAAATACATCACCCCAAAGCGACAGGTGACGCGATCGAATGCGGCATCCGGGAAAGGAAGTGCGCCCGCGTCCGCTTCCTCGAAATGCATCGTCGTGATGCCCTGCCGCGCCGCATTCTCCGCCGCGATACCGACCATCTCCGGGACCACATCCGTTGCCGTCACGACGCCGTCCGGCGCGACCCGTGCGGCGAGGCTGAGAGCCGGTTCGCCAGTGCCGCTTGCGAGATCGAGTATCCGCATTCCCGGCTCCGGCTCCGCCCATGCGATCAACAGGTCGGTGACGCTCTGCCACCATTCGGTGAGGATCGGATGCCAGC
>JAICJW010000543.1 GCA_025928215.1 Chloroflexia bacterium
AGTGAATCGCGGGACTTTCTGGACATTGCGTGGTGGATGGCGGTGGGGCCGGGGATGATGATCTTCCTGACGGTCTTGAGCATCAACTTCATCGGTGATGGGTTGCGCGATGCGCTCGACCCCCGCAAGACTCAGGGGTAGTAGCCAGCCACCCAGCACTCAGCCAGCCAGCCAGCCAATCCTGACCCGACGCGGCCCCACAGGCCGCGTTTCCTTCTGTTTCGTATTGCTCGCACCCTGTACCATTGTTATTTTCAGACTACGCATCACAAATCGCCGCCCGTTCTCGTTTATAGAGATACAAGGAGTCGGCGGTGCGGCGGTGGGTTGTCTGGATGCATATGGTTGAGCGGGTACTAGGAATATAGACGATAACGGGGCATACATGCGATACAGGCGCGCGCGCATGGATGGTGTCAGGCTGCAAGACGTGATGAAGGAAGGCGTGATTGTGGCCGATACGGAACTCGATGGCATTGCGGGCGTCGTCTGGGACGTGCGAGATGGGCGGGCAACCGCTCGTCGCGACGGTGATGTCATTTATCGTTTGTATCGCCAGGAATGCCGGTCTGCCGAGGCGGACGAACCGCATCTGATGCGGGGGCGTTGTTTCATCTCTGAACCGCAACGGCCATATATCGTCGGCGAGATTGTGATGCTCGAAATGCGAGATGGCCAGCGCTTTTTTGGTGCCGTCCGGCACATCCGTGACATGCGAACGGGGAGTGTTTCCCTCATCCTCGATATCCAGATGTAGTTCGGGGTTCGGAGTTCGAAGTTCGAGGAAGGGACCAGACCACTTCGAACTTCGAACTTCGAACCTCGAACCTCGAACCTCGAACCTCCCCGCGTTGCATACGCCAGCCGCTCCATGCGATACTCCCACACCACGCCGCGTTCCTCCGCCAGACGTGAGAGAAGGGCTTTGTGCATGCACGCTGGTGGCATCGTCACACTTACAACGGACTTTGGCCTTCGCGATAGTTACGTCGCGCAGATGAAGGGCATGATCCTGCGCACGGCGCTTCGGGTCACGATTGTGGATGTCACGCATGCCATCAGCCGCCACTCGATCATCCAGGCGGCATTCGTGATCGCCGATCTCTGGCGGATGTACCCGGATGGTACCGCGCACGTCGTCGTCGTGGATCCCGGCGTTGGGACGGATCGCCGCCCGATCGCGCTGGAAGTGGACGGTCAGTATTTCGTCGGGCCGGATAACGGCGTCTTCAGCCGCATTCTCGATGCCGCCGAGCACGATGGCTTGAGTTGGCGCGGCGTCGTACTGACGAACCCGGATTACTGGCGGGTGCGAGAGATCTCCACGACGTTTCATGGGCGGGATATTTTCGCGCCCGCCGCCGCGCATCTCGTCAATGGGACGCATCTCCCCCATCTCGGCGATCCGCTCGAAAACCCTGTCCGGCTCGCTCTACCCTCGTACGAGGAAGAGGCGGGAGCGATCCGGGGGGAGATCATCTATGTAGATAGTTTCGGCAACTGCGTCACGAATATCCCCGTGCGCGCCCTGCCGCCACCCGGCGATGCTGGTGCGGTGGTCGCATGCGGGAGCCTCACCGCGCTCCCCTTCGTGCCGACCTATGGTAGCGTCGGCGAGGGGGAACCGCTCGCACTGATCGGCAGCCACGGCTATCTGGAAATTGCCGTGCGGCGGGGCAACGCCGCGCATGAATTTGGGTTCGATTCCGGCACACCGGTCTTCGTCTCCGGTCTTGTCAGATGACGGCGCATCCCACTCTCTATACGGTTAATCCGCTCGGTCAGGAGGATGCGGCACTCCTGCGCGGCGTGGCGGACCTGCTCGTCCTCGCCTTGCCGACGATCTACGCGGGCGACGTGACGCAGGCGCTCGCGGATGTCGTGCAGTTCGCGCCCGAAGATCGCAGCCTCGTCGCGCGGGACAGCGAGGGAGCGCCAATTGGCTGGCTGCGTATGGAGCATTTCAAGCGGCAGGTCTCGGCGGAGATCAAATTGGTCGCCGTCCATCCGACGCGGCGGCGTCAGGGCGTCGGGCGGACGCTCGTCATGGCGGCGGAGGAGCGGATGCGTGCGATCGGCTGTGTGACGATGCTCGCCACCGTGGGCGACACACGGGGCCGGACGAACCTTTATGGCGTGAATGTCATCGAGGATGCGCCGCGACTTCTGACACACTTCGCTTGCCATGCGAACCATCCCGCGGGCTTCTTTCTCAACATCGGCTATCGCCTCGTCGGTCTTCTCCCGGATGCCTATGGACCTGGCAAGCATGACCTCACACTCG
>JAICJW010000022.1 GCA_025928215.1 Chloroflexia bacterium
CCCGGCGGCAATGACGAAGATGGCGACGACGCTCGATCTCATCAGCCACGGTCGCTCGATCCTCGGGCTGGGGGCGGGCTGGCACAAGCGGGAATATGAAGGGTACGGCTGGGGCGAGTTCGAGCCTGCCCCGGTGCGTATGAAGCGGCTGGAGGAGGCGCTGCGTATCGTGCTGGCGATCTGGACCGAACGCCCCGCCCACTTTGAGGGGACATACTACCGTCTCGATCAGGCGAACGAGAACCCCTTGCCAGTTCAGCAGCCCCACCCACCGATCATGGTTGGCGGCAGCGGCGAGAAGGTGACGCTGCGGCTGGTCGCTCAGTACGCCCAGTTCTGCAACGTCTCCGGCAATCCCGAAACGGTTGGCCGACTCTTTGGCAGCCTGCGCGAGCATTGCGCGCGGCTCGGTCGGCCCTACGACGCGATCACCCGCTCAATCTACACGACCGTCGTGATCGGCAAGGATAACGCCGATGTCGCCGCCAAGCGGGAGCGGCTGGCCCCCTTCATCCCCGATGGCACACTGATCGGCACGCCGGACCAACTGATCGAAATTTTCCGCGATTATGCCCGCGTCGGCTGTCAGTACGTCGTCTTCCGTACGCCGGATTGGGTAGATGTCGAACCCGTCCAACACTTCGCCGAACAGGTCATCCCGGCCCTGTCCGACCTATAGCGTGATGATGACCGCAATAATGTCTCCGTACGGGCGGTTCGCGAACCGCCCGTACGGAGAGCGATAATACGCGCTCACTGCTCGTAACTGAACTGTATCGGGCTTAATTTGACCTTGTGTCCCTTGTGCGCGCGCCTCTCATCGGCGACATCAAGCATAGGCCTGTGCAGTTCACCCCGCAGGTAGTGAGTGGATAGAGTAGTTTCCGGTTAGAAATGTTTCTGAGACGGCCCCGAACTCTGTTCAGTACTGCCGATTTCTCCAATGAATCGTATGCAAGAACCCTCTCGTTATCAACGTCTCGTTGTAGCCTGCTACGTGAGCCTTTTCAGACAGTCAGTGCCAGTCGGCCACGCAATGCACCAGATAATCGATCAGTGCTTCCAGCCGGATCCCCCGCGCGTTCGGCTCCGACTGCGGCCCGAAGCCGGTTGACACCAGATGGTGAACGATAGCGCTCCGCAGCGCATTGCTCTCATCCTGCGTCAACTCACGTGTCCCGATCTTGTTCAGGAGAGGCAGCAGGGATGGCGCTTCTGTCTCAATAGCGTCGCGCAGCAACTGCATGTCATCCAGTGCGAGCGGCCTGCTCGTCCAGACGTATTCCACCAACCGCTCGATCTCGGCACTTCGCGCAAACCATCTCTCGCGATTGACCCTCCGCTCGATGCCCATCGCCCGTGTGATCGCTTCGCGCTGCTCGACGGGCAGCAGTCCCAAGTCGAGCACATCGACCAAGGCAAGCAACGCTGGATTCCGCGCTTGGAGGAGTGCCCACATCAGTTCCTTGTCTGCCGCAGAGAGATTCACCATGTCATCCTGCCGTCTGCTATCGCGCGCATATGTATGCAGACTTCGGTCAAGTCCGGATTCTTCTGTAGATTCCTCCACGACGCTCAACCCTATCGCGCCACCTCGCCGACCGCCCTCCCTCCGCGCTCACAGCGCCTTCCACAGATTCCGGTTGAAGGTCGTGTAGCCGAGCGTCTCGTAGAGCCCCGACGCCCCCTCGTTGAACTCCCAGACATTGAGCATCACCCGCCGCGCCCCGCGCTGCCGCGCCCACGCCTCCGCCGCCCCCATCAGCCGTCGCCCGATCCCGTGCCGCCGCCACGCGTGCAGGATGCCGAGGCTGTCGACGACGGCACGCACCTCCGGCACGAGCGACGGCTCCCGCGACGGCTGGCGCAGCCGGACGGTGACGAAGCCGACGACGCTCCCCTCCCGCTCGGCCAGGAACCACGCCCCCTCGCCGTCCCGCAGCAACTCCTCGATCGCCATGCGCGTCGGCGGCGGGTCGTCCGTCTCGCGGAAGAACGCGGGCGCCTCCCGCTGGTGGAAGGCGAAGGTCTCGGCGATGACCCCGCGCGCCTGCGCATGGTCCTCGACGGTCCCCTGCCGGATGCCGATCTCCGCGTCGCCCACTCGTTGCGCCCCTCTCTCCCATGTTCCCCTCGACCACCGAACCTATTTCACACCGACGGGGCGGACGCCTGCAACCGCCGACCGCGGCAGGATGTCGCCTGGATGGTCGGGGCACACTCCCCGGCGGGGAGGTCGCCGATGTCGAGATAGCGCCGCCCGCTGACCCATTCCTCCGATTGCTCGATACACAATGCCGTCACCAACCGCAAGCACGCTTCCGGGTTGGGAAAGATGCGCACCACCCGCGTGCGCCGCTTGATCTCCTCGTTGAGCCGCTCCAATCCGTTCGTCGTGCGGAGCCGTGCCCGATGTGCCGACGGGAAAGCCAGGCAGGCGAGACAATCCTCGCTCCCATCGTCAAGCAACCGTGCGACCGCCGGATGGGATGACTCCCAGCGAGCCGCCACCGTTTCTGCCGTCAGCAGTGCCTGTTCCCGTGTCGTCGCCGCGAAGATTTCTCGAAGATCTGCCGCTAACTCTCCGCGTCGCCCTGCGCCCACCATGCCAATGAGATCCCGAGCAAAGTGGACCTGGCACCGTTGCCAACTCGCCCCTTGGAAATGCCGTCCGATCGCCGCCTTTAGCCCCTTGTGGGCATCGCTCGTCACGAGTCGCACACCGCTCAATCCCCGCGCTGTGAGATCAGCGAAGAGGTGATGGTACGTCGCCTCGCTCTCGGTATCGGCGACGGTGACTGCGAGGATCTCGCGATGGCCGTCCGACCGCACGCCCACGACGATGAGGGCGCCTTGGCTGACGATCCGTCCGTCTTGTCTCACATGTTCGTAGCGCGCGTCCACGCTGAGATACGGATAGGTCGTCTCGGTCAGGGGACGGTTTCGCCATGCGCCTAAGTCCTCGTCCAACTGACCCGCCAACTCCGAGACCAGACTCTTCGAGAAACCCGTGCCGCACAAGACTTCGGTGACCTCCCGCACCTTGCGCGTCGAGACGCCCTCGATATACATCTCCATCAGGGCGAGTACCAAAGCCTTCTCGCTGCGCTGATACCGCGCGAAAAGTTGCGTCGAGAACGCCCCCTCCCGATCCTGCGGCACCTGCAAGGTCAGCGCGCCGACCCGCGTGTTCAACTGCCGGGGCTTATAGCCGTTGCGATAGCCCCTTCGCTCCGCGCTACGCTCGTACGATTCGGCATGCAGATGGGCGGTCATTTCCGCTTCCAGCACCCCCTGGACTACTCGCTCCACGATGAGGCGCAGGAAGTCGGGATCATCCATCAGGACAGATTGTCTCGCCGCCGTGATGCTCGTAAGCGTTCGATGTGCCATCGCCCCCTCCTTCGATCCAGTTGGTTCGCACCACCGATCGGGAGGACGATGGCCACTTTGACGAGCGGCACCGCTATTTACAGAAGGATACGGACACAACCCAGACTTCCCACTGGCTAACGTCCGATACTCTTTTCTTATCGCCATTCAGATACGTTACGAGAAGGACTATTCTCGACATCGTTCCGCATCGCAGATACCTGTCTTTCGGCTACGGCAGACTGGTAGCCCGCACGGCGACATCGTCGGTGGCGATCCAGCGGCGGCGGACGGCGCCGACGAGGTACAAGGAGCCGGTGACGCAGACGAGATCGTCCGGCCCGGCGCGGTCGAGCGCGGCGGCGACGGCGGCTTCGGGGTCCGGCTCCGCTTCCGCGGGGACGCCACGCGCGCGGATTTGTGCGGCAAGTTCCGCCGCCGGAGTGACGGCACGGTTGATGATCGGTGCTTGCGTCGTGATGATCGCGGCGGCGATGGGCGAGACAACATCCAGGACCGCCGCAGTGTCCTTGTCCGCCACCATGCCGAGGACGAGGACGATGCGCTTACCGGGGAAGAGCGCGCCGAGCGCCGCGACGAGCGAGCGCGCCTTGTCCGGGTTGTGCGCGCCATCTATGACGACGGTCGGCACGTCGGGGCCATGCTGCATCACTTCCAACCGGCCGGGGAAGAAGGCGTTTTCCAACCCGGCGCGGATCGCATCGTCCGGAATGGCAAGCCCCGATGCATCGAGCAGCCGGGCGGCGGCGACAGCAGTCGCGGCATTCGTCACTTGATGCGCGCCGAGCATGCGGATATGCGCATCCGCTAATTGCCAGTCACCGTGCCGCAACGTGAAGGTCGCACCCTCCGGCCCGAGCGCGTGGATCGTCGCGTGCATCGCGTCGGGCGGCGCGTCGGCATCACCAACATGCACGGTTGTGAGCGGCGCGCCGTACGCTTCCGCCTCGAAGCGGATGACGGCGAGGGCCTCCGGTGCGGCAGCCGCAGTGACGGCGGGCACACCCGCTTTGATGATCCCCGCCTTCTGGTAGGCGATGTCGTGCAGCGTATGGCCGAGGATGCCCGTGTGGTCGAAGCCGACATTTGTAATCACCGAGACGCGCGGCGTCAGGACATTCGTCGAATCGTGCCGCCCGCCGATGCCGACTTCGACAACGGCGGCATCCATGTTGTGCCGCGCGAAGGCGGTCAGGGCGATGCCGACGGTCGCCTCAAAGTAGGAGGGCGGGCCATGCACGCCACCCGCCTCCATCGCGGCGGCATGGACGCGCAACTCGTCCACGAGCGCCACCAGTTCGGCGATAGAGAGATAGCCCTCATCGAGGCGGATTTTCTCGGTATACGCCTGCAAATAGGGCGAGGTATGCAGCCCGGTGTGGTGGCCCGCGGCGCGCAGGATGCTAGCGAGCATCGCGGAGGTGCTGCCCTTACCGCTCGTCCCGGTGATATGCGCGATGGGATAGCGCAGGTGCGGGTCGCCCCAGCGACGCAGCAACATCCGCTCGCGCGAGAGGTGGACCTGCGGATCATACCCCGCCGGGCGCGCCGTGTGCCACTTGAGCAGCGATTCCAGATAGCCAACCGCCGCCTCGTACTGCGCCAACAATTCCGCATCCCCGCCATTCACTGCGCTCATCGCGACTCCTTCGTTGAAACCGATTGAACCGCAGAGACGCAGAGAACACAGAGGAAAAGAGAAGAGGAGAATATAAGAAGTTTTTCTTTTCTCCTATAATTCTCGGTATTTCTCCGCGTCCTCTGCGTCTCTGCGGTTTATTTGGCTTCACTCCCGATGATGTCGTGGGCGCGGAGAAAGGTGAGGACGGCTTCGGAGAAGGCTTCCGGCTGTTGGCCGTGGACGCTGTGGCCGACGTTCGGGATCGTGACAATCGTGGCGCCCGGGATTAACTCCTTGTGCCGGGTGGCGGCGGTCTCCGGCACCGCGCCGCCGAATTCGGGGAGGCCACGCACGAGCAGGAAGGGGCAGGTGATGTGGGGCAAGAGATCGTCGTAGGTCTCCCCGACGGCAAGCCCAACGCCCTCCGGCGCACCGAGGAAGACGCCATCGGCGGTATTCTGCACGCGCGTCGCCTTCTCCATCGCCTCGCGATATGAGAGCGCCGGGTTGCGATCCATCTCCGTCTGGATCAGTTCGGGCAGGGGGCGGCGCACATTCTTCAGCCACTCCTGCCCGAAGGCACGCCGCTGCTCCGGCGTCCCCTGCTCCGTGCCCCAGAGGTCGCTGTCCTCGACAACAACGGCAGCGAGTTCGCCCGCACGTTCCGCCGCGATCCGCCGCACAATTGCCCCGCCGAGCGAATGGCCGATCAGGATAGGGGGGCGCTTCAGCCGCATCTTCCCTATCGCTTCCCAGACGTCCGCGACATAGTTCGCCAGCGTGTAGCCCATCTCCGGCTTGTCGGAGTCGCCGTGCCCGCGCAAATCCACCGCCGTCACGGAGAGGGTCGGCCAGAGATAGGTGAGCGGCGGCAGCCAGGACTGCCAGCCGCTGGAGAGGCCATGCACGAAGACGGCTGGATAGCCATCGGACGGCCATGCGGCGGTGCGGATGCGCAGCCCATTGGCGAGGATGAAGCCCGTCTTCGCCAGCGAAAGATCGGTACGGGTGAGCGACATGGGGCAACTCCGTTTCAGTAGCCAGTAGTCAGTGTCAGTAGCCGGTAGCCGGTAGTCAGTGGGACAATGTACAGGCGGTGGTGTCCATTCCCCTCGTGCGTTTCACGAGAAGTATACGCACGCACCCCATTCGATACCAGCAGAAATCCACGCGTCCTCACGCGCTCGGTTCTCATCTCACTGGCTACTCGCCCCACACTCGTTTCGCAGCCATTTTACATTTTTCGCGTATGCTGAGACGAACAGGAAGTGCGGCAAACTCCCTGTCGGGTATGGAGGAGGCACACGTAATGACATCCGGTGTACGCAAACGAGTACTGTTCGGGATTATCGCGGCGGTCGTCGCGCTGCTCACGGTGGCGACGACCGCGTTCGCGGCGGGATTCGGCGGCAGGCATAATTTCGCGGCCCCCGGCGGGAACAATCAACCGGCGAACGCCCAATCGGGCAGTAACGGCCCGCGCGATCGCGGTTTCGGCCCGCGCGCCATCGTCACGGCGGTAGACACGACGAACCAGACAATCACGCTCGGTGGGTTGCCGCAGCAAGTCGCGACGGTGAAGATTGACCAGAACGTCAAACTCGTCGCCATCCAGCCGGACGGCACGACGAAGGCTGCGACGATCACCGACTTCAAGACGGGTTCGCTCGTTGAAGTTCACTTCACGTTCAACGGACGCGGCGGCAAAGGCCACGGCCCCGGCAAGCCGGGGAGCGCGCCGAGCCAGCCGGGGACAGGCTCCGCTCAGCCAATGGTGACCGTGACGGAACTGGCACTCGTCCCAACGGGCCAGGTACACGTCGCGGGGCTTGTCACCGTCACCGGCGGCACGCTGACGATCGTGGATGGGGGCGGCCTGCAACTGACGATTAATACAGCGAGCGCGAAGGTGACGAAGGGCACGGCGACCGCCAATATCACGGACATCAAAGTCGGCGATCGCATCACGGTGACCGGCACGCAGAATGGCGCGACGGTGAACGCGGACTCGATCCGTCTCTTTGATCCGAGCGCCATGAAACCCGGTATGCGGCCCGGCATGAAGCCGGGTGCGGGCAGCCCGGCCGCGCCGCCATCCGCATAGCACCCCGCTCCTCTTCCCCTTCTTCTACCGCCCCGGCCTTCCGCCGGGGCGGTTCGTTCGCTATCGGGTAAAGACCACTGAGGCGATGATCGCGTCAATCTCCGGGCGGTGCGTGCCGACGGGGAGCGCCTCGAAATCGTACTCGCTGCCACCGTGGTTGACGACCCACAGGACGCCATCGGTGGCCGGGCCGGTCGTCTGATCCTTCCGCTTCGCCGTGTACGTCATCACCTTGCCCGGCTCGCCACCGACCTTCGCATCGGCGGTCGGGCCGGATGTGAAGATCAATTGGGGGCTTTTCGCCCGTGCGTCCGTCGTCGCCTGCGCCTCCTCAGCGGGCGTGCCGCTTTGCGTGAAGATGTCCACGTAGAAGGAAATATTGTCCGGGCCATCAACCTCGACGAGGTTGCTCTGCGAGTTCGCCAGTTGCGTCACCGTCCAGCCGTTCGGATACTGGAACTTCAGCCGTCCACTTGGGTCTGTCCACGTCTGCCCGAGCGCGGTCGTGGTGCCGGGGCGTGCGCTACCGGTCAGCGTCGGTGGCAATCCTCCCTGCCCGACCGTCGGCGAGACGGCAGCGCGGCTCGCGGTCGGCGCGCGTGTCGTGGTCGCGCGGGTCGGCACGGGCGTCGGGCTGGCAGCGGCAACGGTCGGTGCGCTCCCGCTCCTGCCAGGGCCTGCCGTGCCGGTCGCGGCGGCGGCGAGCGTGCCGAGGATCGTGCCGCCACCGGACTGCGTGGCGATGGCGGCAGCGGTCGGTGTCGGGAGGGCGGTTGTTGAGACGGCAGGCATCGTCGAGATGGGGGATCCCACGGCGACAGCGGCACTAGCGACAACCGTTGGGCGGGCGAGAGTGGCGGTCGCGGCCCCGGTGTCGCTCTTTCTCGTGAAGGCGAAAATCCCACCAACAATCACGATCAACGCCAGCAAGCCGCCACCGATGCCGAGCACAAGACCGCGATTGCTCTTCGGTGGAGGCAGGCCGGGTGGGGGATATACCCCGGTGGGCGGGTAGCCATAGCCGCCCGTTGCCGGCGGCGCACCGCCCGGATACCCACCATACGGCGGCGCGGCCGGCGGCTGCGGCAAGGGCTGCGTACCACCATACGCGGGGGGTGGCGGATAGCCCCCACCATACGGCGGTGGCGCATACGGATCGCCGTAGGGATTCGGGCGGCCCTGCCCCGGATAGGCAGGCGGCGCGGTGGGAAACGGTGCGGTTGCCGGGGGATAGCCAGGCGGCGAAGGGGGCGGTTGCATCGCTGGCGGTGGGGCGATGGGCGGTCGGGATGCCGGGCTTCCGTAGAGTGGCGGGTTCGGGGGTGGCGGGGTGGGTGGGATGACTGTCGCCGCTTCCGAGTCTTCCGGGCGCGATCCGCCGGGGGGAGGGTTCACGAGACGCGTGCGCTCGTCGTCGTTCGCGGGCGTGCCGGGTGGCGCGTGGTCGGACATGCCATGCTCCCTTCGCTGACGATGAAACCGTGCTGATACCGTAGCATACCTGCGTCATTAGCGCGAGGAGAACACGATCATGCGACGCGGCGCGTCAGTGCACGATCAGGAGAGGAACCAGAGAACGATCAGGACGAGGCCAATGATCGAGGCGGGCCGCCAGATCAGCCGCCGGAACCGCCCGATCGAGACGAGCGCGGCATCCCCGCCGACGGTCTGTGCCGCGAGGGGGGGCGCGGTAAGTACCGGCCCGGCAAGCAGCAGGAAGACGGCCGCGCGCAACAGTTCGATGCCGCGCGTCGGCGAAAGCGCTCGCACCGCATCATATGCCCACCAGAGCGCGAGACCGAGCAGGAGGAGGGCACCCGCGAAGAGCAGCATGCCCGTGTTCCCACGCACGGAGAGCGCCGCCCCGTATTCCACCACCGTCGCCGCGATGTAGATGACGACGAGAATCATAAAGACCGCGAAGACCGGATAAAACATTGCGCCGCTTCCATTCCTTTGCCGATACCGCAAACCCGCCCGCCAGTATAGCACGCGCTCAGGAGCGAAAGCCTCAGCGTACTCCTGAATCATCTGCACGGGAGGCTCAATGGTGCGCTATGGTGGAAAATTGCGAGCGATCGCTCGCTTGTCTTGCGTGTGTACGTACACCAGTGTACGATAGGCAGTGCGGAGTAGACATAACCGCGAGGGCGCACGATGGAAGAGCAAGCGAACATGACACGCGGGCCGATGCGGGCACGGGCGTATGGCGTGACAATCGGTACGATGGCAACCGGGCAATGGAACGCGCTGACCGATGTCCCCGGCGTGCGCGTCGGGCAGTGTACGGTGGCCTTCGGCGACGGCGCGCTCGCCCCCGGTCACGGCCCGGCGCGCACCGGCGTCACGGCGATCCTGCCCCACGCGGGGAATCTCTTCCACGAGAATGTACCCGCCGCCAGCCACATCATCAACGGTTATGGGAAGTCCATCGGCCTCGTGCAGGTGGACGAACTGGGGGCGATTGAGACGCCCATCCTGCTCACCAATACGCTGAACGTCCCCCGCGTCGCGGACGCGCTGATTGACTATATGCTGACCGTCGAGTCGGGCATCGGCATCCGCACGACGAGCGTCAATCCGGTCGTGCTGGAGTGCAACGACGGGCGATTGAACGATATTCAGGGGCGGCATGTCCGTGCCGAGCACGTCCATCGCGCGCTCGCGGACGCGGCGGACGGCCCGGTGGCGGAGGGGAGCGTTGGCGCGGGAACGGGGATGATCGCCTTCGGCGTCACGGGAGGCATTGGCACGGCATCGCGCGTGCTCCCACAGCCTCACCCACGCTATACCGTCGGCGCGCTCGTCCTCGCGAACACCGGACGATTAGCTGACTTACGGATTGATGGCATCCCCGTTGGGCGGGAATTGGCGGCAACGCAGGGCGAATGGGCGGCGGAAGCGCGCGACGGAAGCATCATTATTCTGCTCGCCACCGACGCGCCGACAACGACCCGGCAACTCGGTCGCCTCGCGCGCCGCGCCGCGCTCGGCCTGGGGCGGACGGGCGCGACGGCGAGCCACGGCAGCGGCGACATTGTTGTGATCTTCGGCACGCACGCCGCCAATCGCATCCCGCATCACCCACCTCTTCCGGTGCGGATGTTTGAAGCGATCGCGGAGGACGGGCCGCTCATTTCGTCCCTCTTCGCCGCCGTCATCGAGGCGACTGAGGAGGCGATTGTCAACGCGCTCTTTGCGGGCGACGGCACGGGGATGACTGGCCGGGATACCTATCGGGTGCCGGGTTTGCCGGTCAAGCGTCTCCTTGCTATCCTCCGCGCGCACGCCTACGGCTTCGGCCCCGGCGCGCCTCCGGTGGGCGCGGAGTGAATGGGGAAGGAAGGGCGAGATTGAGAGATCATCGCGCACTGTCGCGTTGGGCGGCATGCTGGGCAATCGTCGCGCTCATTCTCATGCCGGGGGCGGTCGGCGCGCAAAATGAGAGCGCCGCGGCGATGCCGCCCGACCCCGAGGTGACGGCGGCGACGGCGATCGTCGTCGAACTGTCGAGCGGGGCGGTTCTCTGGGGCCGCGACATCCATGCGCAGCGCGCTCCTGCCAGCGTCACGAAGATGATGACCGCGCTCGTCGTCGTCGATCTTGTGCCGCTGAGTACCCGTGTCACGATTCAGGAGAGCGATCTCGTCGGCGAATCGAGCATGGGATTACAAAGCGGTGAGACGCTAACGGTCGAGGCGTTGCTGTACGGCATGCTCCTCCCCTCCGGCAACGACGCCGCGACCGCGCTCGCGCGCACCTGCGGCACGCAACCAGGCGACACAACGCCCGCGCAGAGCGTGCAGCATTTCGTGGACAAAATGAACGCGAAAGCGGTCACGCTCGGCACGAAGGAGACGCATTTCGCCAACCCGCATGGCCTCGACGAGTCGGGCCATCTGACGAGCGCCGCCGATCTCGCGCTGATCGCCATGGCCTTCGCGGCAAACCCAACCTTGATGCGCATCGCGGGCACGGTGACGTACGACGGCTTCGGCCATACCGTCCACAACTTGAACAAACTGCTCTACGATGGTCGCTATCCTTCCGTGATCGCCGGGAAGACGGGGCAGACGGATAACGCCGGCTACACCCTCGTGGAAATCTCCTCGCAGAATGGCCGGCAGATGCTCAGCGTCGAACTCGGCACGACCGCCGATGCCTTCTGGACGGACGCAATGCATCTGCTCGCGTACGGCTATGCGACGCCTCCACATCCAACGACGATGCACGCGCTCTCCCTCGGCAATGCCGCATCGCCCCAAACGACCGGGGAAATGCTGGCGATGACGGGCATGGGAAGCAATGACCCGAGCGCGACTATCCACGCGGCAACGACCGTCTCACTACCGGCCGTACGCCATTCGAACGACACGCTCAAGGCGCGGATTATCATGCTCGGCCTGCTGGCCGCGATTGCCTGCGCGGTCATCTATGCGCGCCGGGCCGCCGTGCGCCGGACCTTCGCCGAGATGAAACAGGAGTGGCGCAAGGGGTTGGCGGACCCGCCGCACCTCGCCATGACGACGCAGATGCCGGTGATTCCGGCCACTCCGCAGGCCGCGACGCCCTCCGTCTCTTCCCGCTGGGCGCAGGCGGGTGTCCATGTGCCGAAGAGCGAGCAAGAGGTAGCACGGGCATATGCCCTGCAAGCGGTGCGACAGGCACGCAGCGGCAGCCGCACGGCGGCGCAGCAGGCATTCAAGCATGCGGTCTGGCTCGCCCCCAAACTGGAATGGGGGGCACTCCCCGGCTTCTGGGAGATGCCGCCGATCAGTTATGCCGATCTCGCGACCGTGATGATCGAGGCAGGCCACGCCGCCAGCGCGCGCTCGATGCTCACCGTCGCCGCGCTCGCGCACCCGCGCCATCCCGACCTCCGCGCCGTCGAAGCCCGCCTCAGCCGACGCGAGACGGCCCCACCGACCGGCAGCGGGTATGGCAGCAGACGATAGCACGGGCGCGCATGCGCGCGGAGAACAACGGAAAGAACTACCCCTTCTCCGCCACGTGACCCTGATGCCGCCCGCTCCCTACGCGCTGGATCTGACGGCAATCGCACTCGCCCGCTTTCCCCGTCGCCTCAATCGCTGGGATGGCACGACCTATCGCCGCCTCTTCGTGATCGGGGGCGCATTCGTCGCGGTCGCGGTGCGGCAGGAAGGGCCACCGACCGATCCCCATCTGCGGTTCATCTTCAGCGGCCCCGCGCATATTCCATCACCCCTACTCGATCACCTCACGGGATATGTGGCGCGCATGCTCGGTGTGACGGCGGAGATCGCCCCCTTTCTCGCGGTCGCGGCGCGCGATCCGGTGATCGGGCCGCTGACGCGCGCGCTGCCCGGCCTGCGCCTCTTTCGCAAGAGCGATGTCGTCGAGGAAGTGATCGTCAACATCCTCGCGCAGCAAATCTCGCTCCCCTTCGCCTATCAGTGCAAGGCGCGGCTGGTGGAGGCATACGGCCCGCGCCTCACGACCGGCGGCATGACGCGGTATGCGCTGCCGACCCCCGCCATCCTCGCCACGCTCACGCCGGAGGCAGTGCGCCCGCTGCTGATCTCGCGGCAGAAAGCGGCAGCGATGCGCGCGTTCGGGGAGGCGGTTGTTTCCGGCGCGCTCGACCTCGCCGCGCTACCCCGGATGAGCGATGCGGAAGCGATCGCCGCCCTCACAGCGGTGCGTGGCATCGGTCCCTGGACGGCGCATTGGACCCTGGGGCGAACACTGGGACGCGGCCATATCGTGCCGGTCGGTGATGTCGGCGTGCAGGCGATCCTTGGCCGCGCGTACGGCCTTAATCGCAAGATGACGCCGGAGGAGGTGCGCCACTGGGCGGACGGTTGGGGCGAGCACGCGCTCCTCGCCGCCGCCTACCTGATTGGCGGCGCCTGGCGCAATCTCGTGGCCTGATCTGGCGATGAGCGCACATCAACGCGCGCGGGTTGCTCGTTGGGCATTGCCACCTTATGCACTTGACGGCATAAGGCCGTGCTGCTATCGTCATACCCGCATAAGTGTGTGATCGTATCGCATCCGCCAGATCGGGCGGAGTGCGGGAAAGGGCGCGGGAGGCATGGGCAAATTGCTCGTCGGGCGGCCGGCACTGACGATGGAGTTCGTCGTCTCCGCACCGCTCGACTTCGTCGTGACGCTCGTCCTCGTCTATCGTGCGCCGGAGATGGGCGCGCAGGCGGACGGCTGGTGCATGGCGACGCGCACGGCGCTCGACAGCGAGAGCGCACGCACGCTCGATACGGTGTTTGGCTCGTCCGGTCGCAGCATTTACCTCGCCGAGGAACTGCTGATGTCCTTCGATCCCCTCGCGCCCGACCGCCGCACCGCAACCTATGCGACCTATCGCTCCTCACTCGCGCATCAGTCGCCCGCATGGTTCCAGAATGCCCTGAAACGGGCGCTGCGGCGGGTCCACCACGAACAAGGGGAGATGACGATCCCCGATCCGGCGGATGGCGATTACGCCGCATGGGAGCGCTTCCTCGCGCCCGGTATCACGCGCGCGAAGATTGAGGACATCATCGCGCTCGCGATGCACCCTGCCGATTTGAAAGCGAAGATTCTCGCGCTGTACGATGCCTACGCAGAGCGCTTCCACGCCGCGGATTTCGCGGCCTCGCTCGAACTGCTGAATGGCGCGGCGGAACGTGCAGAGCGGTTGCACGAGTCGTATCTCGACGAGGCATTTGCGGACATGACGGGCAACCGCCTGCCGCCGGAGATCGAGCACGCGGCGCGGGAGGTCGAGCGGGCGACCTTCGTACCCTGCGTCCATCTCGGCCCGTTCCTCTCGTATGTCCTCTATCCACCGGAATTGATCGTCTACTTCGATGCGACGCGCCCGCTCGGCCGCCCGACACGCAATGGGCGGCCGGCCGAGGAAACGGTCGCGACGAGCGATCTGGCGGCGCTCCGGGCATTGGCGGACGGCACGCGCCTCAAGATCATCACGATCCTCCGGGATGGCGAACTCTACGCGCAGGAGGTTGTCGCCCGGCTCGGCATCTCGCAATCTGCCGTCTCACGCCACCTGAGCATGCTCGAATCAGCCGGGATCGTCCGCGTTCGCCCGGCAAACGGAATGAAATATTACGCCGTCAACGCGGGGCGTGTGAAGCAACTCGCGGAGTCGCTGGCCCACCTCGCGGAATAATATCGCCGCGATAGATGTTGCCAATGACAAGTGATGGTATGAATCCTGCAAAGGCTTGTGTGGCCGATGTTCAAGCAAGCGACCTGTCCAAAGGTAGGGGATCGGTTGCTGGTCATCGGAAGGGTTGACCTGACCAGAGCGGCATGATATAGTGACATTGTTCACAAACCGGGAGACGCAAAAGACGCCGACCGGAGACGCTTAACAACAGGATGCCTTGCCGGTTCGCTGGCTTGAGGTATTCAGATGATGTGCAGCCTCACACCCATCCGGGTGTTGGCGATAGATATCCCCTCTGATTTCCTCTTTTGACGGGCATCACTCCGGTGATGTCACCCGCCTTAACAGCCTAGCCCGACAATTCGGCGGAACACCACCACCGATGCGATGGGCACCTACGGCAAATGTGACCCGCGCCCTCGATCCTCTATCGGGGGCGCGACGTCGTTAACCCCGCTGGGATGCGTGCGATGATGGCGAAATCATGTACAATGCGAGGAAGGTTTTTGGCGAACGCTCCAGAAGCACCCCGCGACCAAACCTCGGGATCGTGGGTGGCGCTACGTGTTCCGGGGTAGAGGGAGTGTATGATGCCTTCCTTCGCGACCCCGCAGCGACGACCCCCCAAGCCGTCCGATCATACTGCCGCGCCGCCGGTTGCCGAGGCAATCTCTGGTTCACGCGCCTCGCCGTCCGGCTCTGAAGCGACTGCACGGCCCGCGCCTTCCCCGCGCGTGCTCGCTCCAATCCCTCTCTTCCGTCCCAACGCACACTCCGCCGCTCCCCACCTCAAGCAGGTTCCGGCGGTGCGTCCACCGACATCCCTCACGACCAACGAGGCCGGAAGCGCCGAAGCGCAGCACGATAGCACGGCACGGGAGACGTCGCCGGAGGCCGCCGGTCATGTAGTGCAAGCAAAAGTGACTGTGAAACGAGTCGGTTCAGGCAGGGCGATGGGACGGAACGGGGGCGGCGATCCGCCCATGCAGCGGAAGAACACCACGGGCTTACCGGACCGCCTGAAAGATGGTATTGAGACGCTCTCCGGTGTCACGCTGGACGACGTGCGCGTCCACTACAATTCCGCGAAACCTGCCGCAGTACAGGCATTAGCGTATACACAGGGCACGGATATTCATGTCGCATCGGGGCAGGAAAGACACCTATCGCACGAGGCGTGGCATGTCGTGCAGCAACATCAGGGGCGCGTCAAACCAACGTTGTACGCCAAGGGAGTGGCAATCAACGATGACCGTGCGTTGGAGAGAGAAGCCGACGTGATGGGCGTCCGGGCATCGCAAACAACGGTCGGCAATTCCGGCCTCAGGACCGATTTCGGAGCGCCTGCCCGTCGTCTCTCGTCTTCCGCACCAATTCAGCGCGCCAGCATGATCCTCGATTTAGGGGATACCGACCTTGCGGGATCCCTCGCTGCCGCGTCGGCTCATCTCGGCCTCGCCTCGGTTCCGTTTGAGACCGCCGATCTGAAGGGGGTCAATTCCGGGGAGACCGTGACGATCCTGGGGCACGGGAACCCCTCAGCGTTCAAATACGACGCGCAGACCTTCGCCGAGATGCTGGCGAAAAAAGGGTTGAAGAGCGGCGTACATATCGTCCTCTCAGGCTGTCATACGGGGAAAGGATTCAGCACTGATCTCTCCTTTTGGCTCAAATTTGGCCATATGATTACTCCGGGCACGGTCGACGCGCCGACGACCTTAGGCACATTGCACGCGTCCGGGGCACTGGCGGCCGCAGATGAGAAGACCGACACCGTGAAGATGGGGTTGTACAAGAAATTAGGCGACCAACAGGCGATGGCACAGTTCGATCTCCTCGGCCTCTTCACGGGCGAAATCGCGGAAACGAAGAGTCAGCTTGCCACCGTTTCCGCGACACAGCCCCGATTACGAAGACCGGCGATCATCGAGGAGGAGATACGAAATACGCACGACGCCGGGCGCATCATTGACCTCACCCTCGAGCTGGAAGCGGCGCGGAAGGTATGGAACACGGGCAAGACCCCATAGTCCCGCCGCTCCGAACGCCGCTACCGAATGACGATGGCATGATCGCGAACTGTTACGCCGCTTCCGGACGGCAGGCGCGGATGGTGTTCAGCACCGAGGCGAGGCCGGGCCGTGCGGGAACGATCCGAACGAGCGCGACATCGAGGCCGACCGCGAGGCGACGGAACGCTGCCGCCGCGCCCGCCGCCGGGCCGTAATAGCCGACCATTCGCAAGAGGTCACGCGGGAAGGCCTCGATCACTTCGTCGTTCGGCGCGCCGCGATCCCGCCGCGCTTCGAGATCGGTCAGGGCATCGTCGAAACCCATGCGCGCAAAGTGAGCGCGGTATCCCTGCTCCTTCGACGCGCCGGGCCGGGCGAGCGCGTACCCCATGATCGCGCGGGTGAAGGCGCGCCGCGCCGCGTCCTCATCCTCATCCACGCAGACACGGATATACTCGACGATCTGGATGTCGGCGGGATCGCGCCCCGCCCGCTTCGCGCCTTCGGCGACGCGCTCCCGACTCCAGGCGATCTGCTCCGGCGTACACCAGTTCAACGCCGCGCCATCCGCCGCCTCACCCGCCAGCCGCAGCATCTGCGGCCCCAGCGCGCCGAGCAGCACGGGCACCGTGGGCCGCTCCCACGGCCAATCGAGTTGCACGCCCTTGAGCGTCACGGTTTGCCCCGTGTAATCCACCCGCTCGCCCGCGAGCAATCGGCGGAGCGTGACGAGATAATCCCGCATGAGAGCAATGGGCGGGTGCGCGGGCAGGCCGAAACTCTCCCGGTACGGCGCGCTCGTGATACTGCCCGTGCCAATACCGAGGCTGAAGCGGCCCTCCGCCAGTTGCCCCGCCGTCGCCGCGACGCTGGCGAGCGACGGCACCGCCCAGAGCGGCACCGGCACGACCGAAATGCCCGTCTTGAAACGGGGGTTTCCCGCCGCGTCAGCGGCCTGGGTCCACTGCACGCAGGTATGGAAGGCATCCGGCGCGAACCCGGCCGGCGTCCACGCGCTCGCGTAGCCCAGCCGCACCGTCTCCGCGATCGCCTCGCGCTGCTCCGCGTAGGTGATCCGTGGGGTCAAATCCAACCCGATACCAATTTCCATCGCCCTGCCTCCTGTTCGCCGTCCGTTCGCTCATTCCAGTGTACTGCTTCATTCTCCCATCTGGACAAATCAGACCGACACGGGGATGATGCATGCACACGTCAATCAGCGCGCCAACGGGAAGTTCACCGATAGATTGGGAAGGAGCGCCAAATGTCCGCTGTCCTCGCGCAGTTCGTGGACGATCTCGCCGCCGGTCGGATCACCGTCGTGGACCTCACGCAGCCCCTCAACCCGGAGACGCCGGTGATCGCATTGCCGCCGATCTTCGGCGCATCGCCGGGCCTGACCGTGGACGTCATCTCCCGGTACGACGATCGCGGCCCCGGCTGGTATTGGAACACGCTGCACATGGGCGAGCATACCGGCACGCATTTCGACGCCCCCATCCACTGGATCACCGGCAAGGATTTGCCGGAGAACGCCACCGACACGATCCCCGCGCGCCGGTTCATTGGCCCGGCCTGCGTGATTGATGTCGCGGCAGAGTCGGCGGCGGACGCCGATTTCCTGCTCATGCCGGAGCATATCGCCGCCTGGGAGCAGAAGCACGGTCGCATCCCGCCGGGCGCGTGGGTGCTCCTGCGGACGGATTGGAGCAAGCGGACGAGCATCGCGGACTTCTTCAATGAGGACGCGAGCGGCCCGCACACCCCCGGCTTTCACCAGAGCGCGTCCGCCCTTCTCGCCCACGAGCGGGAGATTCTCGGCGTCGGCGTTGAGACGGTCGGGACGGATGCGGGGCAGGCGGGAGGCTTCGATCCACCCTTCCCGAACCACACGACGATGCACGGCGCGGGGAAGTTCGGCCTCGCCAGCCTCTGCAATCTCGACCAATTGCCGCCGACCGGTGCAATCGTCATCGCCGCGCCCTTGAAGATCGTCGGCGGCAGCGGTAGCCCCGTCCGCGTCCTGGCGATCACACCCGCGTAATGCCGATCAGATAGCTCCTTCCCAACGGAAGCCGCTGCCATCCCGGACGATGTGGCCCCACGGCGGAAACATCGCATGCGAGAAGACGAGCGTCGCGTTCTGCGGCACAGCGGCTGCGAGCAGACGATCGCGCGAGGCGCGCATCGCGGACTGATCGCGGCCCATGAGCACCCAATCGAGATGCGCCACCTCGCAGGCGTGATGCAAAAGATCACCGAGCGCGTAGAAGTGCTCGCCGCGCGACGCGACGTGCACGATAGAATGCCCCGGCGATTCGCCCGGCGCGTGAAGCATCGTCACACCGGGCACGACCTCCCGGTCGCCGTCTACGAGGTCGAGAAGGCCGCGCCGTGCGATCGCCTCGAACCGGCTGACGAACTCGGCATCGGGCGAGTTGCCGTAGCGGCTCGCCGTCCGGTCCGCCCGGCCGATCAGATGGCGGGCGTTCGGGAAACGCGGCACATACTCGCCGCCCCGCTCGGTGGTCAGGCCAACGTAGTGATCGAAGTGCGCGTGCGTCGTGATAACGTGCGTGATTTCCTCCGGCCGGACGCCAATGCTCGCCAACCCGGCCTCGACGCCCGGCGTGCGGCGCGTCTCCGCCCACATCGTCGCGAATTTCCGGCCCCACGCCGAATCGGGATCATCGAACCCGGCATCGACAAGGAGTGATGCATCGCCGATGGCGATATGGATCGAATGGAAGCCGATCCGCATCCGGCCGTGCGCGTCCAGTTCGGGAATCGCCGCGCGCAATGCCTCCGGCGGCACGGCGAAGTTCTGCGGCCAGAGCGACGAACCGTCCGCGATGACCGTCACCGTCGCGTCACCGAAACGGCGCGATTCCACGTATGCCGGTACGTTCTCCGCTGCCATCGTCCCCGCCTCCGCTCGTACGAATCTCTTTCGATGTCGGATCGCTTTCCGTGATGAACCGGCGAGTAGTGTATCCTACGCGAGCGTATTGCGATCGGGTCATACGCGGGAAGCGACGGAGGATGGAATGCACCGACGGTAC
>JAICJW010000158.1 GCA_025928215.1 Chloroflexia bacterium
AACTCCGAACTACTTCCCCTTCCAGTTCGGCTTGCGCTTCTCCAAAAATGCGCTGACGCCCTCGTGGAAGTCTTCACTCGTGTACGCTTTGACGATGAGATCGCTGCTGTGCGGGGGGCGCCGGTGCATCGAGATGCGATGCACCGCCTCTTTCGTGATCTGGATCGTCAGCGGTGCATTGCCGGCGATCTGCTCCGCCATCTCCTGCACATGCTGATGCAAGAGATCGGGTTCGATGATCTCGCTGAAGAGGCCGACCGCATGCGCCTCCTCGGCCCCCATTAACCGGGCGCGAAAGATCATCTCCTTCGTCCGCGCCGGGCCGATCAGGTCCACAAGGCGAGCATAGGCGCCTGTGGCGAGCGCGTTGCCGAGCGTGCGCGCGATCGGGAATCCGAAGCGGGAATCGGGCGTCGCGACGCGAATGTCGCAGACCATCGCCAGCGCCGCTCCACCGCCGACTGCATAGCCACGGATTGCGGCAATCGTCGGGCGCTCCAGCGTTTCGAGCGCCGTGATTACCCCACCAATGCGCGCCTCGTAGTCGAGCGCGTCCTGCGCGTTCGTGAACGATGTAAATTGGCTGATGTCCGTCCCCGCGACGAACGCCTTCTCCCCCGCGCCCGTCAGAACCAGGACGCGAATCTCAGGCGTCTCGGTCACATGCGCACAGATGCGTCGGAGCGCGTCGTACATCGCAAACGTCATCGCGTTGCGCGCTTCAGGGCGGTTGAAGGTCACCCATGCGACTGGCCCGCGCCGCTCGAAGAGGACATTAGGGGTTCCGGTCTCCATCGTTGCTCCCTTATTGTATCGCGGGAAGTAGCCGGTAGCCGGTAGTCAGTAGTCAGCAGAGATACCGAAGTGAGCGCCGGACGCATCGGCTACCACAGCAGCATATCACGTCCGGCTTCTTTATCGAGTGCCCACGCGGACGACCGGCTACTGGCTACCGGCTACCGGCTGTCGTACACTGATGCCATTCCTGATCGGACGGCCCGCGTATGCGTGCGAGGGAGACGCAGCCACGGGGCAGATGAAAGCGAGGATGCGATGGACCTTGCGCTCTATGACGATCACCTTTCCTATGTGCATGGCGCGAGCGACGTGCCACTGATCGGCGCGACGATCGGCGACCTCTTCGACCGCGTTGCCGCGCAGGTGCCGGAGAACGAGGCGCTCGTCTCCTGCCATCAAGGCGTGCGCTATACGTACCGCGAGTTTCGGGCGCTCTGCGACCGCTTCGCGCGCGGCCTGATGGCGCTCGGCATCGGCAAGGGCGACCGGATCGGCATCTGGGCGACCAATCACGCTGAATGGGTCATCGCGCAGTTCGCGACGCCCAAGATCGGTGCGATCCTCGTCAACATCAATCCGTCGTACCGCGTCTACGAGCTGGAATACGCGCTCAATCAGTCGGGCTGCGCCGCGCTGATCATCGGGCCAGCCTTCAAGTCTTCCGATTACGCCGCCATGCTAGGCGAAACCTGCCCCGAACTCGACGAAGCCGAACCGGGCAACCTGCACGCCGCCCGTCTCCCCGATCTGCGTACGGTGATCACCTTCGGCTGCGAGACGCCCGGCGCATACCGCTGGGAGGATGTGCTGAGCAAAGCCAGGGCGGTCTCTGCCGAGGAACTGACGCGGGTGCAACAGGAGCAGCAGTTCGACGATGCGATCAATATCCAGTACACCTCCGGCACGACAGGTTTCCCGAAGGGTGTGACGCTCTCGCACCATTCGATCCTCAATAATGGCTTCTTCATCGGCGAGTACATGCGCTTCTCGCCCAATGATCGCCTGTGCATCCCCGTGCCCTTCTATCACTGCTTCGGTATGGTGCTGGCGAACCTCGCCTGCATCACCCACGGCGCGACAATGGTCATTCCCGCCCCCGGTTTCGACCCCAAAAGCGCGCTCGAAGCGGTGGAAAAGGAGCAATGCACCGCCCTGCACGGCGTCCCAACGATGTTCATTGCCGAGCTGGCGCACCCGGAGTTCGATTCGTTCGATCTTTCGTCGTTACGAACGGGCATCATGGCCGGTTCGCCCTGCCCCGTGGAGGTGATGAAGCAGGTCAACGCGCGCATGCATATGACAGACGTGACGATCTGCTACGGCATGACCGAGACTGCACCCGTCTCCTTCCAGAGTACGACCGACGACCCGATTGAAAAGCGCGTTAGCACCGTTGGGCGCGTTCATCCGCATGTCGAGTGCAAGATTGTTGACCCCGTAACCGGCGCGATCGTCCCACGCGGCACGACCGGCGAACTGCTCTCGCGCGGGTACATCGTCATGCTCGGCTACTGGAACAACCCGGAGGCGACCGCGCAGGCGGTGGATGCGGGCCGCTGGATGCACACCGGCGATCTCGCGACGATGGACGATGAGGGATATGTAAATATCGTTGGCCGGTCAAAGGATATGATCATCCGGGGCGGCGAGAATATCTACCCGCGTGAGATCGAGGAATTCCTCTATCCGCATCCGCAGATTCAGGATATTCAGGTCATTGGCGTTCCGGATGAGAAGTATGGCGAGGAAGTGATGGCCTGGGTGATCCTCAAAGCGGGCGAGAGCGCGACCGAGGACGAACTGCGCGACTACTGCCGCGCCCGCATCGCCCACTACAAGGTGCCGCGCTACTGGAAGTTCACCGACGCCTTCCCGATGACCGTCACCGGCAAAATCCAGAAGTACAAGATGCGCGAAACCGCGACGGAAGAACTTGGCCTGGAAAAGGCGGCGGCAGTCAGGACGGCGTAGCAATCGGGAGAGAGCCGACCGATGCAGGCGGCGAGAACGAAAGGGGAGATGATGACGACAGAACAGGAATTGACCGGCTGGCTTGAAGAGCGACAGGAACGCTTCATCACGATGGCGGATACAATCTGGGCGAACCCGGAAGTTGCGCTCACCGAGTCGAAGGCGTGCGCGCTCCAGGCAGAGGCCCTCGCGCGGGACGGCTTCACGATCACGCGGAATGTCGGCGGCTTGCCGACCGCGTTCATGGCCGAATGGGGCAGCGGCACACCGGCCATCGGGTATTTGGGCGAATACGACGCGCTGCCGGGACTATCGCAGAAGTCGCAATCGGGGCAGGAGCCGGTCGTATCCGAGGGGCCGGGCCACGGCTGCGGCCATAACCTGCTTGGCACCGCCGCTGTCGCCGCCGCGATGGCGCACAAGGCGTGGCTTGAGGAGACGAAGCAATCCGGCACGGTGCGCTACTACGGTTGCCCGGCGGAGGAGACGATCACCGGCAAGGTATATATGGCCCGCGCGGGCGTCTTCGACGATCTCGATGCCGCGATCACCTGGCACCCCGGCAGCGTCAATACCGTGCAGTGTGGCAGCAGCCTCGCGGTGGACAATCTCAAGTTCCGCTTCCACGGACAGACCGCGCATGCCGCGGCCGCGCCGGAGATGGGCCGCTCCGCGCTCGACGCGGTCGAGTTGATGAATATCGGCGCGAACTTCCTGCGCGAGCATATCATCGAGACGGCCCGCATCCATTACGTCATTACGAACGGCGGCGGCGCGCCGAATGTCGTGCCGGACGAGGCGGAAGTCTGGTACTTCGTGCGCGCCCCACGGCGCGATCAGGTGGAGGCGATCACCGCGCGCGTGCGCGATATTGCCCGTGGCGCGACGCTGATGACCGGCACGACGGTAGAGGAGGAGTATCAGTGTGGCGCGTATAATTGTCTGCCGAACCTGACGCTCGCCGATGCCGCACAGTCGGTGCTTGAGGGATTGGGGCCGCTCGACTTCACGGATGACGAACGCGCCTACGCGCAGGCAATTGCGGACGCCTATCCGGCCGCTGTGCGCGCGGGCGTGGTCGAGAGTCATGGGCTACCGGCGAGCCTCCTCGAACAATCGCTGACGGGTGAGGTCTTCGCCCCGCTGGACAAGGGGAAGGTGATGCCTGGCTCAACCGATGTCGCCGATGTCTCATGGATCACGCCGACGGTGCAGGTGTGGACTGCCTGCTGGGCGATTGGCGTGCCGGGGCATAGTTGGGGGATCACCGCGACCGGCGCAATGTCCATCGGGCATAAGGGGATGCTCCACGCGGCGAAGGCGATGGCGCTCACCGGGGTCGCCCTCGTCCGCGATCCCGCGCTCCTGGAGCGGGCACGCGCGGAGCACGCGGAAGCGACCGACGGGAGAACGTATCATACGCCCCTCCCGGAGGGGTTGCAGCCGCCGCTTCCTGCTTCGCATTCTCGGTGATGAAATGACGCGGCTTCCGCTCCGAAACAATCTTCCATACCCTCTTGCAAGGTGTGACGCGTAAAGCGACAAGAGCGACTCCGGCAGGGGTGCCACACGCGGCGACGCATCGCCGCATGGATGGAGCGCAGGGATGCATCGTTCTCGTCGCGGCCTATCGCGCGCAACGTGGGTGCGTTTCCGCGCGCCCACCCGTCTCCTCCTCGCGGCGCTCATGATCGCGGTGGCATCGGCATCACACACCGGCATTTCCGGCACCGGCTCCGCCGCTCGCACCTACACGAATCCGCTCCACGTCGCGGCGACCGCTGCGGGGCCATTCGAGAGTTGCCCGGACCCCGCCATCATCCATGGTCAGCAGCCGGGCGACACGTTCTGGTATATGTATTGCACGACGAACCCGCTGAATGACACGGATCGCACCGCGAGCGGCAGGCTCAACGGTCACTACATGCCCATGCTGCGCTCGCGCGATCTGGTTCAGTGGACGTACGTGGGCGATGTCTTCAGCGAGCGTCCGCCGTGGCTCGCTGGAGGAGCAGATGACGGCAACTACCTCAAGCTCGCGCACCTCACGCGGGCGCCGACCCAACAGGTTCTCTTCACAAAAGCGGTCTTCCCCGTGCCGCCGCGCTATCCGCACGAAGGCAATACGGTGGTCGGGCCGGCTGCCGCCTGGACGTACCTGCGCATCGTCAAGCGCACCCAGATGGGCGAAGAGGCGTACACGGCCTATTCGAGCCGCGACGGGCTGGAGTGGAGCCGAGGCGGCACCTGGACGGATGCGCTGGGGCGGGATGCCCGCATCGGTCCGGTGGCGATGGGCGGCGCCGGGTTCACCGCGAACTTCGCGTATGTCCGCGTCTATACCCTGCCACTTCGCTAAATTTGCTCCTTGACCGCACCGATTCCGCGCTGACCCCGAACTAATTCGGCTGGCCCGCGATGGAACCGCCAGGCATCCAGTCACGTCAGTATCGTATGCACCGGTTCAGTGCGTTGTTTGCGTACCCGCGCGATGCCATTCCCTTCAGGGAAGCGTAAGAACTCGGCAATCAATCGGCAAGACGCCGCTCCTACACTCCTACCGCGGACCGATCCATCGTAGGAGGCGACCTGGTGCGGACGACAAGCGTTGCGGCAATCCCGACACTTCATGACGCGGGATACCGACCGTCCCCGCCACGGCGCCCATCTTCCGGGCCAAGCATCTCGATCTACGAGCGCTACGCGACGCAATACGCGGCATTCCGCCTCCGCGTCTGCCCCGACGACCGCGCCGAGGGGCTGACCGCGCTCGACCTTCCCCGCGCCCGGCATGCCGCCGAGGTTGGCTGCGGGCCGGGATACTACGCGCCGGTCATCGCCGCGCGGCATCCGGCGGTGCGCGTCACCGGCATTGACAACTCCCCCAAGCAAATCGCGCTGGCGCGGCAGCGGGCCGCGCAACAGGGCCTCACGAACGCGCGCTTCATCTGCGATGACGCGTGCGCCCTCTCCCAACCCGATGGGCGCTTCGACCGGATCGTCGCATCCCGGCTGCTGATGGTGGTGCGCGAGCCGCACCGCGTGATGGCGGAACTGCGGCGGGTACTCGCCCCGGGCGGTGTGCTGCTCATCACCGAACCGGTCGCCCGCCCCGCGATCAGTTTCGCCGATTGGATACACGCCCCGATCCCCCCCGAGCGCATCTTCACCTCCCGCGCCTTCGCGGCGCTCGTTTCGTTGGTCGCGTGGGGCTCGTGCGCGATCTGGGAGACCGGCGGGTACCGCTACGCCCGCTGCCGAAAAACGGCTGATTGACCATGCACAGAGAGGACCCGCCGATGAACGCCCACGAAACCGCGACGATCACGACTGAGGAAACCTCGCCGGTCATCATCTCGGAAACACCGACCATCACCGCGCCCGCACGCGGCACCGCGCGCTGGCTGCGGGCGCTCGCCGCCGGTCTCCTCGGTGGCGTGGTCGCGCTGCTCGCCATGCTGCTGATGATGGTCGCACAGCGCGTCTGGCTCGGTGTTCCCGCCCCGGTGGAGAGCATCCCTGACCGGATCGCTCCCTTGCTACGCATCCCGGAGTTCTTCTCACTCTTCGACCGCTTTGGCGGCTACAACGGCCTCAAACGCTTCGGCGTCCTCTCCATCCTCGGCGGCATGGTGGCCGTCGGCATCGGGATCGGCCTCCTCTATGCCCTGTTCACCGAGAACAGCCGCACGGCGGAGCCGGCGAAGCCGCGCCGCTTCGGTCTCAGCCCGGTGGCGCTCATTTTCATCGCGGTCGTCGTGGCGCTGCTCTGGATCGGGACGCTCGCCCTGGAACAGCCGGTACTCGACACGAACTTTCGGGGCCTTCCGCCGGGGCCGGCAACGCTCTTCACGGTGATCGGGTTGCTGATCTCCTACCTGACGTACGGTGTGACACTCGTCCTCGTCTGCCGGGCGCTGACAAACGATGCGCCGCTCGGAGCGCCGTCCGCGCCAATCGCCGGGCAATTGCTCGGTCGCCGGGCCGCCATCGCCGGGGGTGTCGCGGTCATCGCGGGGATCGGCGTCGGCGCGAGCCTCGCGCGGTTCAACAAACGGGCCGTCTTTTCCTACGACGGGCGGCAATACAGGGGGGCGACTGTCCAGGCGATCACGCCCAACGATCAATTCTATTCGGTCACGAAGAATGTTGTTGACCCCAACCCCACGAAGGCATTCTGGCGGCTCACGGTCGGCGGCACGGCGGACCATAGCCGCACATACTCTTTCAATGACCTGGCCGCGCTCGCGTCCATCGAGCAGGAGACGACGCTCATGTGCATCAGCAACGGCATTGGCGCCGGCCTGATGAGCAACGCGCAATGGAAGGGCGTGCCGATGCGCATACTCCTCGATGCCGCTGGCCCGCACGCCGGTGTTGTGGAAGTGAAACTGAGCGGCGCGGACGGCTACACCGACACCATCCCCTTCGATAAGGCGATGGACCCGACGACGCTCGTCGTCTACGAGATGAATGGCGCGCCGATCCCGCAGCGACATGGCTATCCCGTTCGGGTGATCGTGCCGGGGATGTACGGCGAGAAGAATGTTAAATGGGTGACCGCCATCGAACTGGTAGATCATCCGGTGAAGGGGTTCTACGAGCAGCAGGGGTGGGGGCCGGATTTCGTCATCCCGACCCGCTCGCGCATTGATGTCCCCGACGGTGGCTCGTCCCTCCCCCCGGGCATGCCAACGACGATCCGAGGCATCGCCTTCGGCGGCAATCGCGGCGTCTCGCGCGTCGAAATCAGCACGGACGATGGCGCGACGTGGCGAGACGCGCGGATTGACTATCCCGGCACGCATCTCACCTGGGCGCTCTGGAGCGCCGACTGGACTCCCACCCGGCCCGCTATGTACCATCTCGCCGTCCGCGCGACCGACGGCACTGGCACGCCGCAGATCTCCACGTTCCAGGACATCGTACCGCAGGGCGCGCGGGGATACGACCGGGTAACCGTGCGAGTTGTCTAGGATGCGCGATGGGAGAGTGACGGGTCGCACGCTGCTCGATCTCGGCGTACTGGCGATCTGCGGCATCGCGCTGGTTGTCCTCACGCATACGATCGCGCAATGGCGGGTCGTGGCTCTCCACTATCATGCCTTCACCGCCATCTTCGTGGCCGAACTCGCGATCTACGCGCTGGCGGCCGCGTGGGTGATCCGGCGCAAGCCAGCCGTGCGGTGGACGCTCGCGCTGATCTTCCTCGTCGCCTTCGCCGCTCGCCTCGCCTTCATCCCGCAGACGCCGACCGTCTCCGACGACCTCTACCGCTATGTCTGGGATGGGCGCATCCAGGCGGCGGGGATCAACCCGTATCGGTACGCGCCGGACGATCCGGCCGTGGCGCGCTTCCGGGATCGGGCGATCTATCCCGGCATCAACCGCAAGCCCGTCCCGACGATCTATCCCCCTGCCGCGCAAGGCGTCTTTCGTCTGATCTACGCGCTGCATCCCGACAGCGTCGCGTGGACCAAACTCGCCCTGACGCTTTTGGACCTCATCACAATGGCGATGCTCGTCATCGTACTTGCCCGCGCGGGTCTGCGCCCGGAGCGTGTCCTGCTCTATGCCTGGCATCCGCTGCTCATCCTCGAAGTGGGCCACAGCGGCCACATTGACGTCGTCGCGGCGCTCTTCCTCGTGCTGGCGCTCTGGGCGCGCACGGCAGATCGCTCCGCGCTCTCCGGGGCGCTGCTCGCGGGGGCGACGCTCGTCAAGTTCTATGCGCTTGTCACGCTCCCCGCGCTACTCTCCACGCCACGCCGCAATTTTCGTCTGCTCGCCGGGTTAATGGCAACGACTGCCCTGGCGTACCTGCCCTTCCTGTCGGTCGGCACGCGCGTCTTCGGCTTCCTGCCGGGCTATGTACAACAGGAGGGGATTTCCTCCGGTGCGCGGTATTACCTGCTCCATCAAGTTATGCGTCTGGCGGCATGGTCGCCGGGAAATGTCGCTGCGTTGCTTGCTCGCTCACCGTTCGGCCTGCTCTCCGCGACAACATGGTATGAGGGCGGTATCGTGGTGGCAATGATGGCGTGCGCGTGCGCGTGCTGGTTGCGACCGGCGACGGACGTGCGCGGCATGGCCGACCGGTGCGCCGCCCTCTTCATCGTGCTGCTAACCCTCGCGACGCCGAGCCAGCCATGGTACGTGCTGCTGCTGCTCGCCTGCCTGCCGCTGGTTCGGAGCGCGCTCGTGCTGCCGACGAGCATCGTCGTCGGCAGCGCCGTTTTCAGCTATCTCTCCGAGTGGTTCCCCAGCCGCCCGGCGTGGCCGCTAATCGCCGATTATGATGGTCGCGCGGTTGCCCTCGCCCTGCTTCTCATCATCGTGATCGTGCGATGGCGGATCGAACGCCAGAGAACCGAGACCACATCCGCGGATGTGGTCTCGGCGTGTGACACGGCGGCAGGTGAAGATGATCGGCAACCCGCCGCGATCGAGTCGAGCGATTCTCCAGTCACACCCTTCGCGTCTACTTGAGGATAGTGTGCGCCGGCCAGACCGTCACCGTCGGCGCCTCGATCCCATGCTTCTCGGTGATCGGCCCGATCTTGTTCCGCGCGAAATACCGTGACCACCGACCACTCAGGTCGCCCTCGTGATAGCGAGATCGCTCATGGATCTATCGTCCGTCCTCCGGCTGG